>CANGMU010000075.1 GCA_947454665.1 Pseudomonadota bacterium
GGATCAAAACGGCCAGCACTATCCCCACTGCGATGTAAATGACGATCATTGAGTAAATTTAATAATTATTCGCGCGACGCTGATTTAATCAGTCAATTGACCATGAAGCTACGACATCCTTGAACGGAAACACAGATTCGCGATCAGCGTTTGGCAAGGACATAAAACGCTGCGACGCCTAGAATTCGCGTCGATCCATGCCGCACCAGCGCGAGAACACCCGAACGGTCGCCGCTGACCAGAAAGTCCGCACGACTTGCCTCAGCCATTGCCAACAAGAAGTTGTCTGCGGGATCCGACGAGCGATCGACGGCCGGCAGGCGTTGGATTACCAGCGCGAGCTCCCGAAGATCATTGATGAAGCGCCCAACATGGGCCGGCACCAAGCGTGTTCGGAGTGTTGGTCGCCGAACAACGTCCGCCAGTTCGATCAACTGCTCGGCGGACGTAACCAGATCGAACTGCCCCAGCCGCCAGGCCGCCAACAGTTCCGCCGGCTTGCCGTGTGGGTTAAGCAGGCCGCTCAACAGGACATTGGTATCGAGGATGACGCGCATCGCGCGTCAGAGGGGACGTTTGAAGCGTTCTGCCCTGACTTCGGCCAAGGCCTGCTCGATTTCCGCTTCGAGCACATCACCGGACACATCGCGGTTGTGATCATGGGCGGCTGCGAGATTCAGCTCCATCAGCCGCCAACTGACCGCCTCGGCGACGAAGCGGGACAGGTCACCCTTCTTCGCACCATGCGAAGCCAGATGCGTTCGCAGGGCGACATCCGTCTCGCGGGAAACCGAGACGGTCCATTTGACGGGATCAAAGCCGGGTTCGCTCATTAGGCCATCATAACCGGCCAGCCTTGGAACAGGCTAACCGGCAGCCGGGCGGATCAACCCTTCGGGTAAAGGTCCCCGCGCACCCACAGGCCGTGCACCTGCGGCGAGGCCTGCACCGGCAGGCGCACCGTCGCGATCGGGCCGTCTTCCACGTGCTCGGCGTCGAGGATCACGAGGTCCGAACGCAGGTTCTGGTCCAGGTGATAGGCGATGCCCATCAGATAGCCCTCGCCCTCGCGCGACTTCGCGTTCTTCGGCGCGAAGACCGGCTCGGCCAGCGACACTTTGGTGCCGGCGTTCCACAGTTTGTAGGACTTGGTCTGCAGGTCCAGCCGGGCATAGCAGGCGCCGGCAACGCGGCGGTCCACTGACGGATCCGGGCAGGCGCCGTAGCCATAGCGATAAGGCACGGTGTTGTAGCGATCGTCCTGGCGCGGCAGCGGCATCGACATCGGGAAGAGCTTCTCGATGTTGTAGACCTTGCCCTTGCCGGACAGGTCCACCGAGATGCGGTGCAGATAGCTTTCCGCACCCTTGAAGTCCGGCGGTGCGCCGTCCCGGTTCGGCATGAACGGGAAGGGGTTGCCGGCAGTGATTTCCGTGTCGAAGTAGAGCTTGTTGCCGTCCTCGAACACACCCATCGTGTGGGTGCCGCTGCGCGTCGGGCCTTCGAACCAGCGCAGGTCCTTGCCATCGCCGCCACGGCGGAAGACACCGAAGTAGGTCTTCTGCGTGCGATCCCAGGACCAGTGGATGCCACCGCGCTTCATCTGCTCATGATCGATCGTCAGCGGTACGCAGAACACCATCACGTACTTATCGGTGATGCCGTAGTCGTGGATCATGCCGACGTAGGGCACCTTGATCTTGGTTTCCCAGAGCTTCTTGCTGGTGCTCTTGTCGATCTCGAAGAACGAGACAACGTCGCTGCCGAAGCCTTCGGCCTCGTAGCCGAAGGCCAGCAGGTTGCCGGTGCGGGAATCGGTCTTCGGGTGCGCCGTGAACGGCTGCGTCGACGGCAACTGGCCACCGAAGGTGTAGATCGGGTCGACCGTCTCCATCGTATTGAGGTCGAGCGCGATCGGCGGCGTGTCTTCCTTCAGCGCGAGGATCAGGCCCTTGTGGTTGATGACGTGCGTGTTGCCCGTCGCGCGCGACTTGCCGCGTACGCTCGGATCGTCCATCAGCGGGTTGCGGTACATCGGGTACAGCGAACGACCGGCCTTGTCCTGTGCGAGGTAACGCTCGCCCTTCGCATAGCGGGTCATGTAGTCCACGCGGCCGTTCTTGATGCGGAACTGGCGGACGTGGCCTTCGCCGTCGAACATGATGTTGTTCGGCAGGCGCGGGTACATCGGATCCGGGCCGGTCGCAAAGAAACCACCGTCGAGGTCCTTCGGCAGCTTGCCCTCGACTTCGCAGTCACGGACCGTGACCTCGGCGCGGATCGGCGAGAACTGGCCACCACTGCCTGGCGCACCCGGCGGCGGCGGGCCACCGGCAGCTGGCGGCTGGGAGAGATCCGTGTGGCCGTTGCCCGGCTGGCCGGCAGGCGCGGCAGCCTGGGCCGTTGCAGCCAGGCCCGCGGCGCCGAGGCCGGCGGCCGTGCCGAGCGCGGCACCGATGAAGCCGCGGCGGTTCAAATCATTGTGGTCGCTCATGTCGGATCCTCTTCATGTCGAAAGCCGGTCCCGGGTCGGTCTTGCGACCCGGGGCGATGTCGCTGTGCCGCGTGATGCGCCCGGGCACGAGGCCCGGATACGCCACAAAAAGCGCGTTCAATACTGCCGCCAGCTGGCGGTACTGGGCATCCGTATAAGGCACGTCGTCCGCGCCTTCGAGTTCGATGCCCACTGAAAAATCATTGCAGCCCGTCCGGCCCTCGTAAGCGGAGACGCCGGCGTGCCAGGCTCGCGCACCGAAGGGCACGAACTGCACCAGTTCACCGTCGCGCCGGACCAGCACATGCGCGGACACGCGCAGGCCGGCGATGGTTTCGAAGTACGGATGCCCCTGGGGCGACAGCGTGCCGGTGAAGAGCTGTTCGATGGCGGGGCCACCGAACTCACCCGGCGGCAGGCTGATCCCATGCAGGACGACAAGGTCCGTCGTGACACCGGAGGGCCTTGCGTCACGGTGCGGGCTCAGCACCTGCCGCACGCCGACGAGCAAGCCCGTCGCCACATGCACGCTGATATCCGCATCAGGCGTCACGGCGTGGCCGGAGCCTTGGGTGCCGTCAGATAGGCGACCAGCGCGTCCATGTCCGGTTCCGGCAGTTCCACGCGCGAGATGCGGGGCATGTTGACCAGGCCCCAGCGCACCACCGTGCGAACGTAAGTGGGATCCAGGTCCGTGCGCTGTTCGAGCAAGGATTTCGCCGCGCCGAGCCGGCGCGCGAGGATGAAGGTGCCCGTGCCGCCGTCTCGGTGGCACATGCTGCAGCGATGCGTGAACGCTGCCTTGCCACGCGCGACCAGGGCCGCATCGGGCGCAGCGGCGGCCATCGCCGCGCCGCTGAACGCCGACGCCAGCGCGACGACCACCAGAACGAGTGTGCGCGCGCGCATCACAGCTTCCCCCGCTGGTCGCGGAAGGCCTTCGGCCAGATGCCATTGCGGCCGGGCGCGAGGATGCCGTTCGGATCCAGTGCATCCTTCATGCGCTCGTTGAGCTTGCGCAGCGCGTTGTGGTTGAAATCGTAGCTGTCCGCCACGTCGTCCATGTAGGAAAGGTGCGTGCGGTATTCACCGTAACCCTGCTCCTTCGCATCCTTGATCAGCGCGACGAAGAGCTTTCGCACGCGCTCCTTCTGCTCGGCGTCGTCCTTGTCGTACAGGATCAGGTTCACGTTCGTCGCCGAACGGCCATCGTTGTAGAAGGTGCCCGAATAGTCGAGCCCGAACTCGATGAAGCGACGGCGCGTGCGCTCGAACTGCTCCAGCACCAGCTTGCCGTCCGCGGGCATCACCGGCGAATAGCCGATGTGGCCGCCGCGGCCGCCGAACCAGTTCACCATCTGCAGCGGATAGGTGGTGGGGCCCGACACCGCGTTGCCCGCCAGGCGCGTGACCTTGAATTCCTGCTTCGTGTGTTTCGCGAACCCATCGAGCAGACGTTTCAGGTTCGCCTCGCAGACATCCGAGTAGCCGGACAACCGGATCGGGCCATTCCACCAGCCGACATTGAATCGCTCGCGGATCTTCGTGACGACGTCATCGGGGATCGAGTCGCGACCCTGGTACCACTCCTTGCGCAGCGTCGGCACCGTGGCCGTCGCCTGGAAACTGGTCAGGCGCACGTAGCCATCGAGCACGCCGCGCAGGCGCAGCGGCGTGACAGTCTCCGTGAACCAGCCGATGTCGGCCGGCTTGTCGAGCTTCACTTCGACGGAGATCGCCGCTTCGTCTTCCGGCTTCATCCACAGGCACATCTTCGTGACGACGAAGAAATTGCCCTGCACGACCATCTGGTCCCAGGATGGACCGAAGCCGTGCTTGAACAGCGCCCAGGCCTTGCCGCCTTCCATCGCGCCCATGCCGGTGCGGATGAGCTCACCGGTCGGCGTGAGGACCTCGAGGCCGCAGATGTTGTTGCTGTGGTCACCGGCGGGGCTGAACCCCCGCTCCAGCGCATTGCCCACGATGCTGCCCCAGCCATTGCCGGGGATGCCCATCTGCAGCGGGATCTTCCGCGAGCGGAGGTATTCCCACATGTCGAAGAAGCCGACGCCGGGTTCGACGATGCAATAACCGGCCTTCGCGTTGACCTCGAGGATGCGGTTCATCCGCCCCATGTCGAGCATCACGGTGCCGGACATGCGCGGCGCGGCGCCGCCGTAACCGAAATTCTTGCCGCGCGACATCGGCCACAGCGGCACGCGGTATTCATTCGCGATCTTGAGGCAGGCCTGCACCTCCTCGACCGAACCGGGCGCGATGGCACCGGCTGCGGCATGGCTGTCTTCGCGGCCCGGCGCGTACTGATCGAGATAGGTCTCGCGATCCTCGTCGGTGGCGAGCACCCATTCCTTGCCGATGGCGCGCGCGAAGGCGGCCATCGCCTGGTCGAATTGGGTTTTGGTCAGGCCCGGCGGCAGGATCAGCTTCACAGGTGGCCTTCCTTGACCCCCGACGCCTTCGCCGGACCCTGGCCGGCCTGCTGCTTCGCATAGGCATCGCGGGCGACCGCGACCAGGTGCGCACGGATCTGCTCGACCTGCGCTTCCGTCAGCAGGTCATCCCAGCTCGGCATGCCGCGCTTCTCGAGCGCGCCACCGCGCACGACCGACTGGAAGGCCACCGCCTCGCGGATCATCCCTGACTTGCGCAGGTCCGGTACCGGCGCGCGGTCCGCGTTGCTGTGGCAGCCCGTGCAGTTGCGGCCGAAGAGCGCCGCGCCGGCAGCGATGTCCTGCGGCGTACCGGCCTGGGCCGGCGGTTCCGGGATCGGCAGCACGGCAGGCAGGACCGGCGGCACCGGCGTCTCGCCGCCATCAAGGCGGAACACGAGGATGCGATTGTCGTTGCCACGTTCGGCCGCAACGTTGCCCGGCATCCAGAAGTTCCAGCCACCACCACCCGTGCCCGCGAGCACGGCGATGTACTGCACGCCGTTCACGGTGTAGGTCGCAGGCGCCGCGATCAGCGGGCTGCCGGTGTTGATCTCCTTGATCAGCTCACCGCTCTCGTCGTTGAAGACGCGCAAGTTGCCGTCGATGCTGCCCTGGACGACGATGCCGCCCGCGGTGGACAGCACGCCGCCGTGGTCCATGAAATTCGGGTACTTGTGTTCCCAGACCACCTTGCGGGCGATCGGGTCCCAGGCCTTCAGCGACGTGTGCATGTCGAGGCTGGGCACAGTCTTGAGGTAGGCCGGATCCGTGACCGAGCGCAGCGCCGGCGGGATCGCCTCCGGCACCAGCAACTGCGTCGCAAAAGCCAGGATCACACCCGAGGACATGCGCTCCTGCGAGTGCGGCACCTCCGGCGCCTGCATCATCGCCATGCCGCTGTGCACGGACGGGATGTAGACGAGGCCCGTCTTCTTCGACATCGACATCGGGTTGAAGTTGTGGCCGCCCACGCCGGACGGGAAGACGATGACCGGCTTGCCCTTGGTGTAGTCGGCGGCCGGGTTCTCGATCACGCGGCCCGTCTTCGGGTCGATGCCCAGCGCCCAGTTCGCGTCGACGAACTTGTCGGCTGCGAGCAGCTCGCCCGTGGCACGGTCGTGCACATAGAAGAAGCCGTTCTTCGACGCCTGCATCAGCACGTCGCGGTCCTTGTCGCCCCACTTCAGCGTCGTGAGCATCAGCTGCGGCGTGGCGTCGTAGTCCCAGCGTTCGCCCGGCGTCTGCTGGTAATGCCAAACGTATTCGCCGTTGTCCGCATTGAGCGCGAGGATCGACGCGAGGAACAGGTTGTCGCCGCCCTTCGGGCTGCGCTGCGCGCTGTTCCAGGGCGCACCGTTTGCCGTGCCGAAGTACACGAGGTTCGTCTTCGGATCATAGGCAAAGCCGTCCCAGGCATTGCCGCCCAGGCCCTGGTCCCAGCGGCTCTTCGGATCCCAGGTCTTCACCGCCATGTCGAGGGCCTTGTTGGCCTGCGGCTTGGACGGATCCCCGGGCACCGTATAAAAGCGCCACTTCATCTCGCCGGTCTCGAGGTCATAGGCCGACACATAACCGCGCGAGTCGAATTCCGCGCCGCCGTTGCCGATCACGACGACCTTGCCCGCGATCTGCGGCGCACCCGTCACCGAATACGCACGGTCATGGGCGATCGTGTCGACTTGCCAGCGCACGCTGCCGTCCTTCGCGTCGAGCGCGAACAGCGTGCCCTCGAAGGATCCGACATAGACCTTGCCCTGCCACACGGCCACGCCGCGGTTCACGATGTCGCAGCAGGAGCCGCGCGCGTTCTTGAGCTTGAGCGGCGGTTCGAACTGCCACAGCAGCTTGCCCGTGGCCGCATCCAGCGCGTACACGCGGCCGGCGACGCCGGAGGTGTACATCACGCCGTCGACGACGACCGGCGTGGCCTGCATGCCGCGGTTCGTGCCGGTCTTGTATTCCCAGGCAAAGCCGAGCTTCTTGGCCGTAGCGCGGTTGACGGTGTCGAGCGGCGAGTAGTGCGTCTTGCCGCCATCGCGGCCGGTGGTGAGCCAGGCACCCGGCTCCTTGTCGATATCGGCAAGACGCGCGGCATCGACCTGGCCGGTCGGCTGCAGCGGTGCGGGCGCATCGGCCTTCTTGCCGCAGGCGGCCAGCAGCAGCGCGGCGGCCATTGACGTGGCCAGGGCGGCGGCAAAGCCCAGGCGCGGCAGTTCGACAGTACGGGACAGCGTGCGACTCATCGTTGGATTCCCCCGGCAGGCGTTCTTGTGTTGCCACTGCAACCTGCCGATCATGCCCCGGATGCCGGCCAAGGGGAATCGCCGCGGAGCGGCGTTCCTGCCCCCTCGTCCGGTACCCTAGCAAGATGTCCCTGCTTCCCTTTGGCGGCCCCCTCAACGAGGCCCTGGCCACCCGCGACCTGGCCCACGTCTGGCACCCCTGCACCCAGATGAAGGACCACGAGCGCGACATGCCGATGATCCCGCTCCGACGCGGCGATGGCGTCTGGCTCGAAGACCTCGAGGGCCGGCGGTATCTCGATGCGATCAGCTCCTGGTGGGTCAACCTGTTCGGCCACGCGAACCCGCGGCTGGGCGGCGCGATCAAGGCCCAGCTGGACGAACTGGAGCACGTGATCTTCGCGGGCTTCACGCACGAACCGGCCGTGCAGCTGGCGGAGGAACTGGTGCGTGTCGCGCCACCGGGGCTCACGCGCTGCTTCTTCGCTGACAACGGCTCCGCCGCGATCGAAGTCGCGGTGAAGATGAGCTTCCATTACTGGCGCAACCGCGGGCAGGCGCGCAAGACGCGCTTCGTGACGCTGGCCAACAGCTACCACGGCGAGACGCTGGGGGCGCTGGCCGTGGGCAATGTCGCGCTCTACAAGGACATCTACGCACCGCTGCTGATGGACGTGCTGACCGCACCCTCGCCCGATGCATCGGCGGCCGAGCCGGGTGAAAGCGCAGCGGATGTCGCCCGCCGCCAGATGATCCCGATGCGCGCGCTGCTCGCGCGCCACGCCGAAGAAATCGCTGGCGTCATCGTCGAGCCGCTCGTGCAGTGCGCGGGCGACATGCGCATGTACCACCCGGCGTACCTCAGGCTGCTGCGCGAGGCCTGCGACGAATTCGGCGTGCACCTGATCGCGGACGAGATCGCGGTGGGCTTCGGCCGCACCGGCACGCTCTTCGCCTGCGAGCAGGCCGGCATTTCGCCCGACCTCATGTGCGTGTCGAAGGGACTGACCGGCGGCTACCTGCCCCTGTCGATCACGCTGGCAGGCGAGGAAATCTACGACGCGTTCTACGACGAATACGCGAAGCTGCGGGCCTTCCTGCATTCGCACAGCTACACGGGCAATGCGCTGGCCTGCGCCGTGGCGCGCGAGACGCTGCGCATCTTCGCCGAAGAGCCGGTCATCGAGCGCAACCGGGGCCTCGCGGCGCACCTCGCGCGCGCCGCAGCGCCACTGGCCGACCACCCCCATGTGGCCGGCATCCGGCAGACGGGCATGATCCTCGCGCTGGACATGGTGAAGGACCGCGCAACGGGCGAAACCTATGACTTCCGTGAGCGCCGCGGCCTGCGTGTCTATCGCCATGCGCTGGAGCGCGGCATCCTCATCCGCCCGATCGGCAACGTCGTCTATTTCATGCCGCCCTATGTCATCAGCCCCGACGAGATCGACCTGATGGTCCGCGTAGCTGGCGAAGCCATCGAGGCCGCGACATGCGACTGACGCGCGTGTTCGTCGATACGCCTTTGGCCGGACGCGAAACGGTGCGACTGACGGAAGATGCGGCCAACCACGTGGCACGCGTGCTGCGCCTGGCTGCCGGTGATGCCCTGTTGCTGTTCGACGGCCGCGGCGGCGAATACGCTGCGACGATCGCGCAGGTGGACAAGCGCAGCGTGGACGTCACGGTGGGTGCGCATGACCCGATCGAACGCGAATCGCCGCTGCGCGTGACCCTGCTGCAGGGCATGGCGCGCGGCGAGCGCATGGACCTCATCATCCAGAAGGCCACGGAACTCGGCGTGCACGCGATCCGCCCGCTGCGCGCATTGCGCTCGAGCGTGAAGCTCGATGCAACGCAGGCCCTGCGCAAACTCGAGCACTGGCAGGCTGTCGCCACCAGCGCCTGCGAACAAAGTGGTCGCAACCGCGTTCCCGAACTGCTGCTGCCACTGACCGTGGCCGAAGCCTGCGCGGCGGATGACGGCGGCCTGAAGCTGATGCTCGCCATCGACGGCGCCCGCCCCTTGTCCGCGCTGCTGCGCGAGGCCGATCCAGCCTTGATCACCCGCGGCATCACGCTGCTCGTCGGCCCTGAAGGCGGGTTCGACGAAACGGAAGAAGCCACCGCCCGCCGCAGCGGCTTTGCCAGTACGCTGCTCGGCCCGCGCGTACTGCGCACCGAAACCGCCCCGCTCGCGGCACTCGCCGCGCTGCAAGCCCTTGCCGGAGATTTCACTGCATGACCGACCTGTTTTCGCCGCTGCGCGTGGGCGACCTCGAGCTGCCGAACCGCATCGTGATGGCACCGCTGACGCGCACGCGCGCACCGAACCGCGTGCCGACGCCGCTGATGGCCGAGTACTACCGCCAGCGCGCAAGCAGCGGCCTGATCATCACGGAAGCCACCGTCGTGTCACCGCAGGCCGTGGGCTATGCGAACACGCCGGGCATCTGGTCGGCCGA
>CANGMU010000076.1 GCA_947454665.1 Pseudomonadota bacterium
CGGCTCCGCTGCGCGCTGTCGGCGATCTCGTGCTCCAGCACGTAAGCCAGACCGAGGATCGCGTTCATCGGCGTACGGATCTCATGGCTCATGCGGGCCAGGAAATTGCTCTTGGCCAGGTTCGCCACTTCCGCCTTCTGCTTCTGCCGGACGACTTCCGCCTGGATCTGCTCCCGGCGATACAGCTCTTCCAGCAGTTTCTCGTTGACGCGCTCTTTTTCCGTGACATGGTGCGCGACCACGAACCAGAGGCCGGCAGCGGCGCAGCCGATGTTGAGGAAATAGAACAGGTCCCTCGTGAGCCAGTGCAGGTGGATGGCCCAGGCCGACACGCGATGGTCGATCAGCACGGAAATCGCGGTCAGCGCGACAAAGCCCAGCAGCCAGAGCCGGGCAGCACGCTGGTTGAAGAAGATCAGCGCTGCGATGGGGGCAAAGGCGCCCCACACCATCACCATGCTGGACGCCGCGAAGCCACCCATGGCCCAGGTCAGCACGAAGGGCAGCAGCTGGATGAGGATCAACTGGCTGTACTGGAAGAACCGGACGTTCCCGGTGCGGGCAAAATGAAACAGGCTCGGGATCGAGATGCCCAGGTAGGCGAACGGGACGAGCGCCTGTGTCGGATATCCCATGAACAGCAAGCCGACGCCGATGAGGAGGGCGGCCGGTGCGCAGATCAGCGCGATCAAGGTGAGGCCGCGCTTCTTCTGTCGCGACGCCGGTTCATCGGTAGACGCCACGCCAATCTCGATCATGGCGGTGAAGAAGGTCTTCGTGAGGCTCATGGGCGTGGGCACCGATGCGGCATGTCAGGAGCGGGGAAAGGCGGCTCGCCGCAGAACGCAATCAGAATGGATTAAACCGTTCCTCATTACCCGGCTCTGCGGGGGTGCTTTGCCCCAAGGGGTAATATCGCCCCGATCCGACCCTACATAAAGTAGCGCCACGAAACTGCAGGTCGGAGCATGCTGGAACTTCATGAACTGTATGTGTCCGCCGCGTGGGTGAACGCGGTGGCCGGTGTTCTGGTCTACGTCCTGTCCAGCCCCTTCAAGGAGCCGGGGAGCCGGACCTGGGCACTGTCCTGGGGCGTCGCCGCGCTCGGCTGCCTGTTCCTCGCCTATGGCGAACACAGTGGCGCATGGATCAGCGGTGGGCTGACCAGCGCCGCCATTGCGGCGCCATCCATCCTTCGGTTCGTCGCGATCAATCAGGTGACCGGGAAAAAGACCTCCACGACTTCCGTGCTGGTTTATGTCCTGGTGCTGCTCCTGCTGGCGGTGCTGGCCGGGATGGCCGGCCCCCAGACAGTGCCCAATAATCTGGGCGCCGCGGTGCTGAATGTCCTGCTCTGCCCGCAGTCGATCCGGGCACTGTGCGGTCGCGCGCAACGGCCCCAGACGGCCTGTCACTGGGGATTGTCGGCATTCCTGTTGCTGCTGCTGTTAGTGAGCGTCAGCGATGTCGTGGCGGGTCTCGACGCGATTCGCTCCGGTCACGTCGCAACGGCTGAGGGCAACCAGTTTGCGACCTTCATCGTGCTGTTGGTTCTGGCGGCGGGCTCGAGCGGCGCCTTTCTTAATCTGACGCTCGCCCGTTGGGTGTCTCGCTTCCAGGTGCTGACCGCGCAGCTGAGCGAAGCAAAACTGGCAGCCGAAAAGCAGGCGCTGCTGGCTCGCTTTGATCGGGACACGACGCTGAACCAGATGTCCGGCTCCCTGGTGCACGAAGTCAGCCAGCCGATATCGGCCCTGCTGGCGCAGGCGCAGTTCACCCAGTTTGCCCTGGCCGCCGGAAAACTCGGCGCCAGCGAGGTTCCGATCCAGATCGACAAGATCATCAGCTCCGCGCGACGGGCCACCGCCATGTTGAACCGCTTTCGCTCGTTCAGCCGTGGCGAGCCGAATCTGGAATTCCGCGTGTTGTCCCTGGGCGCCTCCGTCGCGGCGACCGTGAAGCTTCTCTTGCCCCAGTTGAAATTGAAGGGCATCAGCGTGGAGTTCGCGAAGGACGCCGGCAAAGACCTCGTCCTCGTCGACGACCTGATGTTGGCGCAAGTCGTCATGAACCTCGTTCGCAATGCTGAAAACGCCATGCAGGCTGTCCCCAACAAGCAGCTGTCCATCCGCGTCCGCACGGACTCCACCTCGGCGACGCTGGAAGTGCGGGACAGCGGAGCAGGGCTGGCCCTGAATTCCGACGAATCGACGGATGACTTCCACCCCGGGCTGGGCCTGCGGATCGTGCGGGAAGCCGTGTCGGCATTCGGTGGCCATTTCGTGCTCGAAAACAGCGCGACCGGCGGGGCGCTGGCAAGCGTCACGCTGCCGCTGGTCAGCGACGAGTCCTCCGCGCGGGGCGCGGATCACACCAATCTTCCGGGGGCGCAGTGAGAGAGGCCGCGATAGCGATCGTCGATGACGACGATGACGTGCGTGACGCGCTATGTAGCGTGATCCGCCAACAAGGGATGACCACGAAGGAATTCGAGTCGGCGGAAGACTTGCTCCGGCGTTTATATCGGGATCATGTCGGTCTTAGGATTGCAAACAGCCCTCAATTCAAATCAGACGGCAGGGACGCAGACACTGTGCTGTTTGGTGCGGTCATCGACATCGGCTTGCCGGGCATCAACGGCGCGCAGCTGGCCAGGCACCTGCGCAGCCTGTCGCCGTCGCTGCCCATCCTGGTCGTGACGGCCTTCGCCGGTGGCGAACTGGACCAGTACGTCACGGGCATGGAGGGCGTCTCGCTCGTGCAGAAGCCGTTCGAGCTCCATGACCTGCTGGACGCCTTCATCAAGAGCCAGGACATTGGGTTGGTGAGCCATGACATTTGATTCGATTAGTCCACGGGCGATTTCAACGCTCAATGTGTTGGCGACGACAGTCTGTCTTGTTCTAGTTCTGGTCCAGGAGCGGACGCGCGGCGCGATGCTCTGGTGCACGGGGATTGGCATGATCGGGCTGGGAATGGTCGTAGTGCTGGTCGACAGTCCGCAGGACTTTGAATCAGTCCCGAATCTGGCGCTCTCGTTGGTGATGCTCGGCGGCATTCTGAAGCTGCATGGGCTGAACGAAGAATCGCCCATAAAAAATTTGCGTCCTGTCCTGAATGCGTCGATGTGCCTGGTCGTGGTGGCCTACTTCCTCATGGGAGATCCCTGGGCGGCCGTCTTTACCATCGCTGTGCAAGGCATGATCTGGATGTCTGGCGGTCTTTTGTTCGATCGCCTGTGCAGGATTACTGGCAGCAAGAACGCCCGCATTCTGGCGATCGTGCAATTCCTTGGGTTCGGATTCATGGCCGTATCGATACTGGCGTACTTCGCTGACCACAGCGGTCTTCCTGTGCGCAATTGGACGCTTCCCCACCGAGATCCGATGATGATCGTCGGCGTCGCCATGGTGGCGATGCAGATCCTGTACGTAGGCTACCAGTTCGAACTACGAGCCGCGGCGCAGGTCAGGCTACAGTCCGAGAATGAGACCCACGAGGAACGCATCGGCATTGCGATGAAGCTCGCCCCTTATGGCGACTTCTGGCGCAAGGATGCATTGTCCGGCTATCTGGTGCACGAAATCAGCCAGCCTGTCACGGCGATGTTGACCAACGCGCAATTGGCACAGGCGCAATTGCTGTCCTCTCCGCAAAGCACCGAGCCGGTACACGAAAGTATCGAGAAGCTTATCCGCGCTGGCCGGCACGCCAAGAAGGTGCTGGAAAAAATCCGCGAACAGAATCGCCCTCGAGAGCGCGTGGTCACCGACGAGTCGCTGCGAAGCATCGTGGCCGACGCAGTCGGCCTGATGGAATACGAATGTAGGCTGCTGCATGTCGGCGTGTCGATTCAATCGAGTGTCGGCCGTGACCGGGTCATGGTGGATCGATTCGAGTTGTCGCAGGTCGTGCTCAACCTCCTGAGAAACGCAATAGATGCCGTTTCCGATACGGAAAAACGGCGGATCCTGATCGAGATATCAAACACCCCAGATAGTGTCGAGCTTTCCATGACGGATTCAGGCGCAGGATTTCCTGGGTACGTCATCGAAAATTTCGGGGTTCCCCAGAACAGCCGGAAAGAAAACGGAACCGGACTGGGCTTGGTCATCGTCAAGCGCATCGTCGAGCAGTGCGGTGGCACGGTGATGCTTCGTGCCGGCGTGAATGGCGGGGCCTGCGTCCAGCTGAATTTCCCGGCGGCTCCGGAACCGGCGTTGGCATGACTGTTTCGAAGGCGTCCACGGTATTCGTTGTCGACGATGACGAGGCCCTTCGAAACACACTGGTCGAGCTGTTTGCTTTCGAGGGATATCGAACGTATGGATTTGGTACGGCGGAGCAGTTGTTGGAAAGCCTGCTGCTCACGGACTTTCCGGATGGCGAGGTATGTTGCGTTGTCACCGATGTGAAAATGCCGGGCGTTGGGGGAATTGGTTTGCTTCAGCAACTGGTGAACAGAAGAAATGTCGTTATCGTCATGATGAGCGGTGCGGCAACGGTGACCGATGTTATTGACGCATTCCAGTCCGGTGCGACAGAGTTTCTCTTGAAGCCGTTCGAGATGCCGAAGCTGCTTTCCACGGTGAGGAAGATGCTCGCTGGCTTCATGCCTGGTGATCCGTCAACTAGCGCTCGTGCGGTCATTCATCACTCGGGTCAGGCTCTCAGCGAGCAGGAACGGGAATTGATCTGGCGTGAGTTCAATGGAACTCCTTCCTAGTCGTCACCCTCGAACCGAAGCCATGCACAACATATTCCTTGTGGACGATGACGAGAGTATCCGCAACGTACTCCGGGACGTGCTGACGCTGCACGGCTATGGCGTCCAATGCTTTGCAACGGCCGAGCAGTTGCTGCAGAGCAATGACCTCGTCAGGGGCTGGACTTCGGAAGTCTGCTGTGTCGTGTCCGACGTCAAGATGCCAGGTGTCGGAGGTATCGGACTCATGCGCCAGTTGCTGGAAAGAAAGCAGATCGGCATTGTGCTGATGAGCGGCGCTTCATCCCTGCAGGATGTGATCGACGCATTTCATGGCGGCGCGACCCAGTTCTTGCTGAAGCCGATAGAGCTCACCGAGTTTCTGGCTGCTGTCAGAAAGGCGATCCAGACGGCCGAGCTTTGGCTTGCGTCGGATACAGCGGCACGGTCGTTTCGAGAGGCCATGCAGAGGCTCAGTGCACAGGAACGCAGGGTGATCCTGCATGTCTCCCAGGGAAAGCTGAATCGGGAAATTGCAGAAGAGCTGGGCATCGCCCTCAGAACCGTCAAGCTGCATCGCCATCGGGCGATCGAGAAGCTCGGCGTGGAATCGGTTCCTGAGCTCGTCCGGATGCTGGACGCAGCGTCCTGAGATGGCCATGCGACAAGTCATCCTGATCGTCGATGACGAGGTCGAAATCTGCGACACAATCCAGTCTGTGCTTGCGCTCTGGGGCGTGGAATCCAGGTCCTTCTATGATGCGGAGTCGGCCCTCGCAGCCTTGACGCCGATCCACGGGGACCGATCTGTTTTGCGGCACGGTACGGACCAGGCCGCGAGCTTGGTCTGTGGCGCCTTGCTGGACCTGAACCTGCCGAACCTGTCCGGACTCGAATTGGGTGAGCGGTTTCACGTCATGGGAATGGGTATTCCGTTCTCCCTGATGACCGCCGCGATGCTTGATGGCGACGTGGAGATGCGAATCGCTGCGCTGCGTGCGGGACTGCTCAGGAAGCCTTTTGAACTCCTGGAGCTCAAGGCGGCCGTAGATCGTTTCCGGAAGGATCTTTCGCTATGAGATTCCTCGAAGCCTTTTACATGACCGTCCTGCTGGTCACGCCGGTGGTCTGTCTTGCGGCGCTGGGGCGCAAGAGTTCCGTCGCCGCCCGAATCTGGTTTCTCGCCGGCCTTCTTCAGGGTGTGGGCGTCGTGTCCTTCAATCTGCTGGCATCGGACCTGCGCAGCATGACTTCACTTGGCTGGCTGGTAGCGGTGATGGATTTCATATCGTTCGCTGGCGCATTGCTGCACATCAGCGCAGTCTTGCTGGATTTGAAGCGACCACCGCAATTCGCAAAGGTGGTGCTGCTGTCGCTTTCTCTTGCCGGTCTGGCTTTCCAGCTCTGGCGGATCCCGGGTCCTTACCACGCCGTGTTCATGTTGGTCTTCAATGGCAGCTTCGCGCTGTTGATCGCCTTCTGGTTGATGAAGCTGGTCAAGCAGGAAGCGCAACGTTGGGCGGGGTATGTCCGTCTTTACCAGGTGCTTGTTCTCGTGCGCCTTGTGGTCATGCTCTGTGTCGCACTGGCGCCCATCGCAAACCCCCATACGGGGCCGTACGGCGAGCAAATCGTGGTCGCGGTCTCGTTGATTTCCGCCGTGGTCTGGTTTTGCGCGAATGTTGCCTACCTCGGCGTGAATATCGACCGCTTGCACCGGCATATCGTCGAGATCGGCAGGGAGTCTGCTAAGCAGGAAGAGCGCGAGCGCCTCAAGGACTCCATGGCCCTGCTGGAGCGGCAGCGAACCGCCGGCATCATGTCGTCGGCAATCAGTCATGAATTGAAGCAGCCGCTGACGTCCGCGTTGACGAATGCGCAGGTTGCCATCCAGCTGGTCGACGGCGTGGAGACGCCCATTCGGCAATACTTGGGCAAGGTTGAAGATTCCGTCCGCCGCGCAGCCCGCATCATCGACGGCCTGCAGACGTTCATGCGGGCCCATACCGCAGCGCCCCTTCTGCTGGATGTGAGGTCGCCCCTCAACAGCGCCTTGAATCTGCTGCAACCCGAATTGCGTCGGGCCGGGATCGAGGTGCGCGTTGATCTCGGCACACAGCCCTTGATGGCGATCGCGGACGAGACCCAGCTGTGCCAGGTCTTCGTCAACGTCCTGCGAAATGCGATCCAGGCGTCCCAGGATGCGCCGCTCAAGCGGATTTCCATTTCCCATCTGTTGGTGGACGGGCAACTGATCGTCGAGGTCCAGGACACGGGACCGGGCTTCCCCGACGAGGTGCTAAAGGCGACTGGCTTGCCCTTCACGACCCAGAGGCCGGACGGGCTGGGCCTGGGGCTGGCCGTCAGCCAGAACATCATGACGAGCTTCGGCGGCTCGCTGACCTTGCGCAATGCCGAGCCGTCGGGGGCCACGGTCGAGATCGCGCTGCTGGTGTGAGGGGCGAGGGGCGGGTCTGCGGGCTGGCCTAGTCGGCTCGCGTCGCCCGTTGCCAATCGTTGCTAAAAGGGCAACAATCGTTGCCTTATGAGCAACTATCCGCTGATGGACGTCCTGTTCACGGCGCTGCGTCAGCGGGTGCTGGCGCTGCTGCTGCTGCGGCCAGACGAAGCGATTCACCTCCGCGAATTGGCCCGGATGTCCGGAACCCATGCCGGCACCTTGATGCGCGAGCTGGCAAAACTTGCCGATGCGGGTTTGCTGCTGAGGTTAACGCAGGGCAACCAGGTCCGCTTTCAGGCCAATGCGCAGCACCCGCTGTTTGCAGATCTGGCCTCAATGTTCAGAAAGTCGCACGGCACCGTGGTGACCCTGCAAGCAGCGCTTGATCCCTTGGTATCGTCGATCGCGCTGGCCTTCGTATTCGGATCGGTGGCACGGGGAGAGGCCACTGATCGCAGCGACATTGACCTGCTGGTGTTGGGTGAGGTGGGTTTTGCAGAACTGGTGCAGGCCATCCATCCCTTGCTGGGCCTGTTGGGCAGGGAAGTGAATCCCGTGCTGTATCGGCCTGAAGAATTTGCACGACGGATCTCGAGGCAGGACGCCTTTGCCATCGACCTGATGGCCAAACCCCGTCTATGGGTGAAGGGAAGCGAACATGACCTTGCAGAACTTGCTGGCCATCCGGAGGTTGCAAACCCATCGGGTTGATCCAGCGGCTTTGCTGAAATTACTCGAGGCTGCGCGCCGGAACCTCGCCGACTCACACATCGACGTCGTGAGCGACGAAAACCGGTTCGATGCGGCATACAAATGCATCATGCAGTGCGCGATGCTGGGTCTCTGGGTGCATGGCTATCGGACTGCAACGAGTCAGCCGGGCCACCATCAGACTGCAATCCAGTCGCTTGTTCTGACGATGGATGTGCCTCAAGCCGACGTCATCGTGCTGGACGCATTGCGGCGACAACGCAATGTCAGCGACTACGAAGGTGATCCAGTGACGGTCGCTGCCAGGGCGGCGTGCGCAGAGCAGGCGATTCGATTGCTCGCGCGAACCGAGTCCTTGTTGGAGCGGAAGCGAGCAGGGTGATCTGGGCTATCCAAGACTCACGGATACGTAAACCCGCGATCCGAAGCGGTTAACGATCCCCATCAGCCGGTCGACGGTGAACCGACCCAGCTTCGAATTCCTGATATGGACGAAGGCGCCGGCATCGATGCCGCTCAGTTCCTGCGCCTTGCGCTCCGTGAGTTGCTTTCGATCGAGCAGCTTGATGATTTCCGCAGCGAGCAGGGTCTTGAGTTGCCTGACGTCGAAGTCCGCATCGCCTAGGTCGCGGAACAGGTTGCCACTGCCGCGAGCAACATCCAGGTCCGTTCCGGAAACCTTCAGGAAAGCCGCGATAGCCCTTATTCGGGCTTCGCCATCAAGCCCTCAGGAAAAGGGGGCTCTCCACCCGCGAGGTTCCCGCCTGCCATGAAGGTCTCGAAGACGCTGTACCAACGGTCGTTCCAGGTTATGACGTAGGTGCGGAGCGCGCGGAGCTGAGTTGGATAGTCGGGGGATTTCGCGAAAGGTTCATAGGCCTCTGCCAGAGCGAGGATCTGGGCGTTGTCCTCGGCCAACTGCGCAAGTTTGCGCCGCATGCCGGAATGCTGCGGCACTCCGTCGCGGCGAATGCGCAGCAGGTAGGCTTCGAGCGGGCTCTTGCCGGCTTCTGCGTAGGGGGGGGCGACTAACTCGCTTGCAATGGCCTGTCGGTCCGAAAGGAGGCGCGAGAGGTTCTTGTGCATGCTGTCCTGCGCATCACCTGACTTGCCACCGAACCAAATCGCAGAAAGCGCGACGCCCGCAGCGATCAGGGCGGCAGCGAATCCAGCAGTCTTCATGCGAGAGGCTATTTCGTTCATTGCACGCTCTGTGCTGTCATCGGTAGGGCGATACGTTCCATTCGCTCGAGCCTGACCTTGAGCGATTCAACCTCTGCAACTTGCGACTCGAGGCGAACAAGCTTTTCCTTTGCTTGCCGCAGGGCAATGTCGGTTTCTGTTAGCCGCTCATGATCCTTCTGAAGCTCGTTAAGCAAGATCGCGGAGAGCAGGTGATAGGCGACGGTTTCCGGTTGGCCGTCCTTGTTGTAGACCACAAGTTCCGGAAAGACCTCTGCGACTTCCTCTGCAATCAGTCCGTATTGCAGCGGTTTGTCTCCCGTAGAGTTTTCCTTCTTGTAGTGGAAGGTAACTGGGCGAAGCTTCAAAAGTCGGTCGCTGGCGGCCGCCATAGGCTCGATGTCGTCCTTGTACCGACGCGAAGAAGATACTGTGCCGAGTTGCCCATTGGCATCAACCAATACCGCAGCGCCAGATTGACTGGTAGCACTGCCGTAAATTCCTGCAATAAAGATTCTGGAATGTGTCATCCAACCTGAAGGCCTTCCAATGCGGATTGTGCTGTCTTCCGTTGACTGGGCGTCTACACC
>CANGMU010000077.1 GCA_947454665.1 Pseudomonadota bacterium
CAGACCGTCCGCTCGAAGGTCCAGGCTTTCCATGAAACGCAGGTGGCGATCGGCCATGTCGTAGTAACGGCGTTCTCCGGTGAGACTGCCGGCTTGCGCGACGATCGCCGTACCCATGAAGACCGAGTCGCTGTATTGCTCGTGATAGGGCATGGCCTCGCGCATCGCGCCCTGTGGATCGAAGCCCAGTTCGGCGACCTTGCGTACGGCGTCGATGTAACGCGAGTCCTGCGTGCGGCGGGCGAGTTCGCTGAAGACCACATGCCCGGCCATTACCAGTGAATTCGGACGCGCCAGACTGTCCTTGCTGCCATTCACCCACGACTCGACGAGCCGGCGCACGTCGTCGATGTCGCCGAGTTCAATGCGCGCAACCAGGGCCAGCGCACCGATGTACCAGGGCTGGTCGAAGTCATGCCCGTAACGACGCGCCAGTTGAGTGGCCAGTTCCCGCGGACTGCGGGCTTCGCGGCGCAGGCGTTCGGTGCGGGCTTCGGAGCGTGGCGTGGCGGCCAGTGCCGCAAGCGCGGTCGCATCGCCAGTCCAGACGCGCGCCGGAATGCGGCCCATGTGGGCCACCGGCTGGCTGCCCAGTGCATCCACCAGGCCCGCATCGTCCTGGCCTGCCACCAGCACGAGGTCCGGCGCCTGCGCCCCCAGCCAGCGCCACAGCGTGTTCGCTTCCGCGTTCTCGCTGTAGGCCACGCCCGTGGGTGGGAATGAAAGGGGCCGTGCTTCCGGATTGGGCCTGGGCACCGCGATCAAACGGACCGGGCGGTTGCGCAGCGCCTCGAAGCGCGTGACGGTCGTTATCACATCGGTGCTGCTTTGGGCGTCACTCTGCAGGCTGCCCAAGAGCACCACCACGGGCGCATCGCGTCGCGTGGCCGGCACGGCCATCGCGTCGATGCGCGTGCCGACCGTGGAAAGGCCGATGTCGAAGACCTCGGCGGCGGCGCCGACCGAGGCCAGGCCCAGGAAGATCAGCCCCGACAGGGCAGCGCGTCGGATATCCATGGCGCCATGGTAAAGCCGTTCTGGTCCGCGGCAATCAGACGCGGCCGCGTCATGGCTGCAGCCGTCAAGACTTGCAGTCCCCGTCCCCTCCCGGTGTAGAGTCGGGCGGCACCGGGCCACCTGCGAGCCCGGGCTTAAGGGGGGCTCGTGGCAGCATCTGATTTGGCGCGGCGTGACCGCGTTTTCTATACCGCGATGTCGATCATTGCGGCACTCGTCGTCTTCGCGGGCTTCGCGCCCAGCTTCTTCCTCTCGTTTGCGAACAACGAGGCGAAGCACCTTGCGCCGCTGTACCACATCCATGGCGCGGTCTTCACGCTCTGGATGGCGTTCTACATCAACCAGAACCTGCTGATCGCTCGCAGAATGCCGGCCACGCACATGCGCCTGGGCCAGTTCGGCGCGGTGCTCGGCTTCGTCATGATCATCATGGCCTTCTATGTGACGCACGATGCCGGCGTGAACGGGCTCCACGGCCCGTTGGGCACGGCCCCGGATCAGGTCCAGGCGCTCGCGGTGCCGTTCTTCGACATGTTCGTCTTCGCGCCGCTGTTCGTCGGTGCCTTGCTGACCCGCAAGAGCTCCCCGGAATCGCACAAGCGACTGATGATGCTGGCCACCGTGGGTGGCCTGCTGGGCGCGGCGATCGGCCGTGCGCCGGGCTTCGTCTTCCAGTTCGACCGCCAGCTCTATCTCTACCTCGCGCTGATCTTCGCGGGTCCGGTGTACGACCTGGTGACGCGCAAGCGCATCCATCCGTCGTATTACTTCGGGCTCGTGCCCTGCCTGCTGCTGCTGACGGACATGCGCCTGAAGATCGGTGCCAGCGAGGCCTGGCGCCATTTCCACGCCTGGTTCGTCGGCTGACGTTCAGACGTTTCGGTTCGCGCGGGCACGGCGTTCACGCACGGCCCGCTGCGACAACAAATGCGAGCCATTCTCGACTGCTCGCGTACTGAAGAATTTGCGCGGTGACCCGCTGCACTTTCCCGCCGTTTTGTTGTCTCATACCGGTGTACGGAACCCGTAACCGGAGAGAGATTCCATGTCCAAGACCCTGCCGCGTCGCACCCTGATCAAGGCCGTCCTCCTGGGTGGCGCCGCCCTCCCGCTGGCCAAGCACCTGGTGCAGGACGCCGAGGCCGCCCCGATGGTCGATCCCAATGATGCCGTCGCCAAGTCGCTCGCTTATCACGCCGACACGACGAAGGTGAAGGCTGCGGAATTCGCCACGCACAAGCCGACGCAGAAGTGCGCCAACTGCATCCAGTTCCAGGGCAAGGCCGCGGACAAGCAGGGCGCCTGCAACCTGTTCCCGGGCAAGGACGTCGCCGGCGCGGGCTGGTGCAAGGTCTGGGCGCAGAAGCCGGGCACCTGATCGATCGTCACGCCTGAGGGCGATCCACGCGGCGGCAGTCCGGAAGGGCTGGCCGCCGCGGTTGTTTATGCCCTCCGCAGCCTCTATCGTGCTGCGGCCATTCAAATCGGGCCAAATTCTCTTGGGGGATTACAGAACATGACGAGCACGATGAACCAGGCCCTGCTGGGCCAGTTGCCGGACATCATCCGCAGCGAGATCAAGGCCGGCCTGTACCACGGTGCCGTCGTGAAGGTTTCCCGCGGTGGCGAAGTCGTCTTCGACGAGGTGATCGGTGCGGCCGATGGCGCGCAGACACAGCCGCTCGTGAAGGACTCCGTCTTCAGCATCTTCTCGGTCACCAAGGCCTTCACGAACCTGCTCGTCATGCAGGCGATCGAGCGCGGCCAGTTCCGCCTCACGACGCCGATCAGCGAGCTCGTTCCCGAATTCAAGGGCCACGGTCGCGAGAAGGTCCTGATCTGGCACCTGTTGTCGCACCAGGCCGGTTTCCCGATCCTCTTCGAGGTCACCCCGGGCTGGTACATCGACAACTTCGCCGAAGTGTCGGCGGCCGTCATCGAACACGTGAAGCCGGTCGATGCGCCCTGCGAGAAGGTGTCCTATTCGCCGCTCGTGAACCATGTGCTGATGGCCACGGCGCTGCTGCGCACCGACGCGAAGAAGCGCGGTTACCGCCAGATCGTGCAGGAGGACATCCTCGACCCGCTGCAGATGCGCGACACGGCCGTGGGCCTGCGCGCGGACCTGAAGCCCCGCAAGGTCGTGCCGGACTTCCGCGGCAACTATCCGATCGGCCACAAGAGCCGCAACGTCGAAGGTCCGAACGGCGCCTTCGAGGACGAGAAGGCCGAGATGCCCTGGGTCGGCATCGTGTCGACGGTGCCGGACATGTTCCGCTTCGCCGACATGTACCGCCGTGGCGGCGAGCTGGACGGCGCCCGCCTGCTCTCGCCGGCGATGATCGACCTCGCCACGCGCAACCACACCGGCGACAAGTGGAACGAGCTCTATTACCGCCGTGGCCTTGAAAAGGGTCTGGAGCCGGTGCCGGCCTATATCGGCCTGGGCTTCACGATGCGCGGCGAAAAGCTGATCCACCACATGTTCGGCACGATGGCGTCGCCGCGCAGCTTCGGCAACTACGGTGCCGGCACGACGCTGTTCTGGGTCGACCCGGTGCGCGACATCACCTTCACCGCGCTCACCGCGGGCGTGATGGAACACAACGCCAACTGCGATCGGTTCCAGCGCTGGGCCGATCTCATCCTCGCGTCGGCGGTCTGACGGCAGGCAAAGAAAAACCCCGACGGTGAATCACCGCCGGGGTTCGGGTGCAGCCCGGGGGCTGCGGCCGGGTCAGGCGAAATGCAGCCTGACCGGCAAACGGACCGGGCCATGGCCGATGGTGGTCATCCAGGGCTCGACCGGTCCGGTCGGCTCGAAGCGACGCACGTTGCGGACGAGCGCTCCCAGCAAGGCCTCGGCCTCCAGCAAGGCCAACACCCGACCCACGCAGGCATGCACGCCGAAGCCGAAGCCCAACTGGCCGAGGTTCTGCCGGCGCACGTCGTAACGGTCCGGATCGGTCCACTTGCGCGGGTCACGGTTCGCCGCGGCGAACATCAGGCCGCAGCGCGTGCCGGCAGGGATCACATGGCCGTCGATCTCCACGTCGCGCATCGCGATGCGGCCCGCCATGCGCGAGGGTGAATCCCAGCGCAGGCTTTCCTCGAAGGCAGCCTTCACCAGCTGCGGGTTCTCGCGCACCAGTTCGTACTGGTCCGGGAATTCGCTGAACGCACGGATGGCATTCGCCATCGTCAGCACCGTCGTGTCCGCCGCGGCCGACAACAGGATGCCGACCAGCAGGTAGGCCTCGTCCTGCGTGATCTCGCCGCGGTCCGCGGCTTCGTACATCGCCATGCCGAGGCTGCCCGGCAGCAGGTTCTCGCGCTTGCAGGCGTCGGTGGCCCAGTCGATGACCGGCTGGCCCGTGGCGGCCATCGTGTCCTGGAAGACCGCGTTCATCGGACCCATGGTGGCCCAGACCATGTTGCCGAAGGCCGAGAGGTGCTCGCGGCCCTTTTCCGGCAGGCCGAGAAGGTCTGGCAGCACCTTGTAGACGAATGCCTGCGTGAGTTCCTGGACGGCGTCGATCTCGCAATCGCCCTTGTCCTTCAGGCGCCCGACGAGCGCGTCGGCATCCTGGCGGAAGTCCTCCGCCATCTTCGACAGCGCGCCGGTGGAAAGGGCGCTGGCGACGACGGCGCGCACGCGCGTGTGCTTCGGCGGGTCGTCGGTCAGCAACAGTTCGGGGCGGACCGAGTTCGGGTCGTGCCAGGGACGCGAGGTCGAGGAGAAGGTCTTCCAGTCCTTGAGACCCGCCGAGACATGCTCGAAGCGGGCCAGCATGACGATGTCTTCGTCGTCCTTCAGGCGGACCACCGGCGAGAACTCGCGCAGGCGGTCATCGACCGCACGCGCGTCGCGGATCGAATCGTGGCTGAACGGGTCGGTGTCGAAAACCGGGATCGGCGTGCTCATGTCTTTCACCCTGCGGCGGCAATGCCGCCATCGACGTGGAGGATCTCGCCATTGATGAACGAGGCTTCGGGACTCAGCAGGAAGGCGCAGGCCTCGGCATTGTCTTCCTCGTGGCCCAGGCGGCGCAGCGGGATCGTGCGCGTGCGGCGCTCGTATTCGGTCTTGTCGTTGAGGCCCAGTGCGCCCGGCGTCGGCACCGAGCCCGGCGCGATCGCGTTGACGCGGATGCCCTTCGGGCCGAGCTCCGCAGCCAGCACCTTGGTCAGCGTGACGATGGCGCCTTTCACGAGGCTGTAGGCCGACGTGTTTGGGAAGCCGCGTTCGGCGACGGGGGAGGCCATGTTGAGGATCGCGCCACCCCGGCTGCGGTCGTAATGCGCGAGCAATGCCTGCGCGCCCCACATCGAGCCGTTGATGCCGATGGCCGTCATGCGGGTCAGTGTCTCTTCGGTGACCTGTTCGATGGGCTCGTACTTCAGCAGCATCGCGTTGTTCACGACGGCATCGATGCGGCCGCGGCTGGCTGCGAATTTTGCGGCTGCGGCCAGCAGCGAAGTGCGATCCGCCACATCCGCTGGCAGCGCCATCGCCGTGCCGCCCAGGGCGCGGATTTCGTCCGCGACGCCGCCGCAGGCATTGGCATCCAGGTCCACGACCGCGATGGCAGCGCCACAGGACGCCAGCTTCAGGGACATCGAGCGGCCCAGGCCGCGGCCGGCGCCGGTGATGAAGATGGCTTGCGAGGAAAGATCGACGTTCAGTGCCATGGGTTCAGACCTTGAGTTTCCAGGCATCGCCTTCGCTGACGATGTGGCCTGCAGTGGGATCGGAGAAATGGCTGCCGATCACGAGCGTCGGCTGGTCGGCAAAGCGCTGGACGAACTCCACGCGCGTCTGCGCGCCGCGGGCCTGGTCCATGTCGAAGCGACCGTGCGTGGCGGGCGCGGCGAGCTGGATCGGGTGGTGCATCATGTCGCCGGTGATCACGGCCTCTTCGCCTGCCGAGCGGATCAGCACGCTGACGTGGCCCGGCGTGTGGCCCGGCGTCGGGATCAGCGACACTTCGTCGGTCAGCTGGAAGTCGTCGCCGATGAAATCAACCAGCCCGGCTTCAATGACGGGATCGATCGCGTCCGTGATGTGGTCGACGTGGTGGTAGCCGCCGGTTTCGCGAAGGTGCTTCCAGTGCGCCCATTCCTCGCGCCCGAAGTAGTAGCGCGCGTTGGGGAACGTGGGGACCCACTTGTCGCCCACCTTCATCGTATTCCAGCCGACATGGTCGAAGTGCAGGTGCGTGCACAGCACGCCGGCCACTTCCTCCGGCGGGAAGCCGGCGTCACGCAGGTCCTGCAGGAAGCTGGTCTGCATGTTCGTGAACACCGGGAACTCGCGATGGCGGTCGTTGCCGATGCAGGTGTCGATCATGTAGCTCTTGCCGCGGGAGCGCAGCACGAAGGCCTGGAACGACAGGATCATCTTGCCGTCTGCGGTCGCGAAGTGCGGCTGCAGCCACTTGTACTGCTGCACGAATTCCGGCGTCGCGTCCGGCAGCAGCATCGTGATGTCGTCTTCCCAGGCGTTCACTTCGACGATGCGTGCGATTTCCACGTCGCCCACGCGCCAGTGCCGGATGTGTTCCTTGGCCATCTGTGGCTTCCCCCGTTTGAGTCTGTGTCGGTATTCGGTCAGCCCGTCAGGGCGTGAAAGCGGGCGGCGCAGGCCGGCCGCGCAGCAGGTCCGCGGCCTTTTCGGCCACCATCACCACCGGCGCATTCGTGTTGCCACCGATGATCGACGGGAACACCGAAGCATCCACCACGCGCAGCGCGTCGATGCCACGCACACGGAGCTGGTCATCGACGACCGCGAGCTCGTCATGGCCCATGCGGCAGCTGCTGACCGGGTGGTGCACGGTTGCAGCCGTGCGGCGGATATAAGCTTCCAGCGCCGCATCGTCCTGCACGGCCGGACCCGGCGCGATCTCCGTGGCCTTGAAGCGCGCGAAGGCCGGCGCATCGAGCAATCGACGGCCGAGCTTGATGCCGGCCAGCAGTGGCTTCAGGTCTTCCGCATCACCCAGCAGGTTCAGGTCGATGCGCGGCAGCGCACGCGGATCCTGGCTGGCAAGACGCAGGCGGCCGCGGCTGCGCGGATAGAGGTTCACGGCGCTGATCGCGTAGCCATGGCCCAGCGGCAGCGGGAAGGGATGCGGATTGCGCCGCGCGGGCTGGAAGACGATCTGCAGGTCCGGCCGGTCCGCGCCCTCGTGGCTGCGGATGAATGCGGTGGATTCGAACACGTTGCTGGCCAGAGGTCCGGTGCGCCCGAACAGGTACTGCGCGAGGTTCCAGGCCGAACGCGGCAGCGTTGGCAGCGACAGGCCATATGACAGCGTGTCCTTCATCTCGCGCAGGATCGGCGCAGCAGGGTGGTCGTGCAGGTCACGGCCGACACCGCGCAGCGCGTGGCGCACGTCGATGCCATGGGCCCGCAGTTCTTCCGGATCGCCGATGCCCGACAGCATCAGCAGCTGCGGCGACTGGAAGGCGCCGGCACAGAGCAGCGTTTCGCGTGTGGCGCGCAGCTGGCGCAGGGCGCCATCGACCTGCACTTCAAGGCCCGTGGCCCGCGTGCCGTCGAGCAGCACCCGCGTGACCAGCGCGCCGGTCAGCAGCGTGAGGTTCGGGCGGGAGAGCGCCGGCCGGAGGAAGGCGGCGGCGCTGGAGTCGCGGCGGCCGCGGTGGATCGTGCCCTGCCGCAGGCCATAGCCCTCCGGGCGTGGTCCGGTGAAATCGTCACAGGCCCGATAACCGCCGACCGACGCAAAGGCGTCCAGGAAGACGGCGTTCAAGGCATTGGGCTTGGAGATGTGCGTAACGTGGATCGGGCCGTCCTGGCCGTGCCAGGGCGATCCCCGATGGTCCGCGTTGCTTTCCGAGCGGATGAAGTAGGGCAGCACTTCGGCCCAGCTCCAGCCCGCGTTGCCGGCCGCGGACCAGTCGTCGTAGTCCTTGGGCTGGCCGCGGAAATAGGCCATGCCGTTGATCGACCCTGAGCCACCGACGACGCGTCCGCGTGGCAGGGGCACGCTACGGCCGCCAAGCCCGGGCTGCGGTTCGGTCTTGAGGCCCCAGCCGAGGGAGCGATTGCCGATCGCCGCGCCGACGAGTGCCGGCACCTGGATGAAGGGGTGCCTGTCGCGCGGGCCGCCGGCCTCGACGAGGCAGACGCGCAGGGCAGGATCCTCCGACAGGCGCGCGGCGAGCACGCAGCCCGCCGTGCCGGCACCGGCGATCACATAGTCGAATTCGTCGGCGCGCACGGTCAGCGCTGCGCGAGCTTCACGCGCCAGACTTCGCCGCTCGAGCCTTCGGTGACGTAGATCCAGCCATCGCGGATGGCGAGGTTCGTCGTGCGCAGGCCGGCCGGCACCTTGAAGCTGCCGATCGGGTGGCCGATAGGGTCGAAGCCGATGATCTCGCCCGCATCGAAGTTCGCGGCCAGCAGCGTGCCGTCCTTCATGAGCAGCATGCCATCGGGGCCGACGCCGCCTTCGGTCGTCGCAAAAACGTGCGAGACATCGAACTCATCGGGGCTGCCCACGGCCGGCAGGGCCGTGATGCGCTTGCGGGCATATTCCCCGACATAGACCTTCAGGCGGCTTGGCACCACGACGATGCCGTTCGGGAAGGCGAGGTTGTCGGCGACGACCTGCAGGCGCGCGTCCTTGCCGGTGGGCAGATAGAACAGGCGTCCATCGGGCTTGAGTGCACTCGAGCCGTACGGCTCGGTGAAATACACGCCGCCGGTGGCATCGAAGGCGAGGTCGTTCAGGCCGCGCAGCTTCTCGTTGCGGTAGGACTGCGCGATCGGCGTGATCTTGCCGCTCTGCGGGTCCATCCTGAGCAGGCCCAGCTGCTTGTCGGCGATCCAGAGCTGGCCGTCCGGGCCGAACTTGGCGCCGTTGGGCTGGCCACCGGTGTTGCCGCGCGTCGTGCACTGACCGTTGGTGCCCACTTCCAGCACGCGACCGGAAAGCAGGTCTACGACCCAGAGCCCGCCCTTCGAATCGACGCTGGCGCCTTCAAGGAACCCGCCGCAGCTGGCGTACTTTTCCATGCGGCATTCGCCGCAGATCGAAGGCATCGCAGCCGAAGCGAAGGCCGGCACGAGCAGGGCCGCGGCGACGAGGAAGCGCTGGATCATGGCTTGTTTCCCTTGCGGAACGGCAGCGTGAGGAGGAACCAGGCCAGGCCCGGCGTCAGCAGTTTCAGGGCCGCGCGCGCCGATTCGGCGTCGAGCTTCGCGGTCATCGGCATTGCGCCGAAGACCTTGCCCTTGATGAGCAGCGCGTCGCCGTCGCGTTCCAGGCTGCTCACGGTCATCAGTTCGCCGCCGTCGGCGTTCTTGAGCTTCATCGGGCCCGCCTCACTTCACGCGGCCTTGCTTGTCGAAGTCCATCTTGAGGGCTTCGAACATCTTCATGGCCGTGGCGCGGCCAGCGCCGAAGACGCCGCCGCCCGGGTGCTGGAAAGGGCCAACGAGGTAGAACCCGTCGAGGCCGGGCACGGTGTACTGGCCCAGATCCGGCGTCGGACGGTGCGCGCCCGACTGGTAGGTCGTCGTCGCAATGCCGTGCAGGTC
>CANGMU010000078.1 GCA_947454665.1 Pseudomonadota bacterium
CGCGGCCCCCTTCGTGGTCCACGCCGATCAGCAGCGTGGGATGCCGCACCGCCTTGATGTCCTGCACCAGCGCCTGCAACTGTGCCGGATCCACGTAGTTGCGCGTGAACAGGATGACGCTGCCCACCAAGGGGTGGCGCAACAGTTCACGGTCCTCTGCGGTGAGCGAAGTACCCGCGACGTCGACCATCAAGGGACCGAGTGTCACGCGTCAGCCTCCCGGTCCGTCGAGCACGGCGACGGATTCCACATGGTTGGTATGCGGGAACATGTCGATGATGCCCGCCGACCGCAGCGTGAAACCCTGCTCGCTGACGAGGATCCCCAGGTCGCGCGCCAGGCTGCCCGGGTGACAGGACACATAGACCACGCGACGCGGTGCCAGCTTCGCGACGGCCGCGAGCACATCGCGCGCGCCAGTGCGCGGCGGATCCAGCAGCACATGCGAGAACCGTCCAGGCCCTGCGAGGCGCAGGCATTCTTCCGCCGCTTCGTCTCCCGCGAGATTCGCGGCATGGAAGCGGACATTCGTCAGCCCGTTCAAGGCCGCATTGTCACGCGCCCGCTGCACGAGCCCCTCTTCGCCTTCGATGCCGACGACTTCGCCCGTGCGGCGCGCGAGCGGCAAGGTGAAATTGCCCAAGCCGCAGAACAGGTCCAGCACGCGGGAATCGGCCTGCAGATCCAGCAGGCCCAGCACATGCGCGACCATCTTCTGGTTCATGACGCCGTTCACCTGCACGAAGTCGCTCGGCAGGAAACGCAGGCGAACGTCGAATTCCGGGATCTCGTAGAACAAGGGCTCATCGCGGCCATCGAGCGTCTCAAGCACGTTGGGCGATCCGGCCTGCAGGTAAAAGCGCACGCCGTGTTCGCGTTCGAAGGCGACCAGGGCTACGCGGTCTTCCGCGGTCGGCGGATCCAGCACGCGCAACACGAGTGCCGTCTGGTTGTCGGCGGCGGCCACCTCGACCTGCGGCACGCGGCTCTTGATCGACAGGCCCATCACCAGATGAGACAGGGCCTCGATGATCGCGCCAACCTGCGGCACCAGCACTTCGCAACCGGAAATGTCCGCCACGAGGCTGCTGCTGCGTTCGCGGAAACCAACCAACACGCGGCCCTTCTGCGTGACGAAACGCGCACCCAGGCGCGCACGACGGCGATAACCCCAGACCGGACCCGTCAGCGGAGCAGCCCATTCAGCAGGCATCACCTGCCCCACCCGCTCCACGGCATCGCGCAGCTCGCGGTCTTTTGCCGCCACCTGCGCGCCATGTTCCAGGTGCTGCAGCGAGCAGCCGCCACAGAGCCCGAAATGCCGGCACTTCGGCTCGACGCGTTCCGGCGCCGGCGCGAGCACCTCGAGCAGGTTCGCCTCGTCGTAACTCTTGTGGATCCGTTTGCGCTGGAAGCGGATGCGCTCACCCGGCAGCGCGCCCGCGATGAAGGCGGTCTTGCCTTCGCGGACGACACCCTCGCCATCGGCATTCAGGGCTGCCACCACGCCCTCATCCGGCGGTGGCAGCGGCGGACGACGACGGCTCATCGTGCCGCCAGCATCAGGGCCTTCATCTCGCGCACCGCAGCGGCCATGCCACTGAACATCGAGCGCGCGACGATCGCGTGGCCGATATTGAGTTCGACGATCTCGGGGATCGCGGCCACCGGGCGCACGTTGTGGTAATCGAGACCATGGCCGGCGTTCACGCGCAGGCCCATCTCGGCGCCGGTATGCGCAGCGCGCACGAGACGGCGCAGTTCGACGGCGCGCTGGCCACCACTGGCTTCGGCATAGCGACCCGTGTGCAGCTCAACCGCCTGTGCACCGGCTTCGACAGCCGCTTCCAGCTGAGACTCTTCCGGATCGATGAACAGCGACACGCGGATACCAGCGCGCACCAAGGTCTGCGTCGCGTCGCGCACGGCGGCCATGCCGGCCCGCACGTCGAGACCGCCTTCCGTGGTGATCTCCTCGCGCTTCTCGGGAACGAGGCAGCAGTCCGCCGGCTTGAGTTCCAGCGCGATGCGGACCATCTCGTCGGTCACCGCCATCTCGAAATTCAGGTGCGTCTGCATGAGGCCCTGCAACGCGAACAGGTCGCGGTCCTGGATGTGCCGGCGGTCTTCGCGCAGGTGCATCGTGATGCTGTCCGCACCCGACTGCTCCGCGACCAGCGCCGCATGCACCGGATCGGGATGGCGACCGCGTCGCGCCTGGCGGACCGTGGCAACGTGATCGACATTCACGCCAAGCGCGATGACTCGGCGGGCGGCGACATCATGGGTATTCATCTAAGCGGACTGCCTCAACTGGAACAATGATCGGGCCACCTTGCGTGTCTTGAGACTCCGCCCCTCGAGGCAGGCCGCCAAGGCCACGCGCAACAGCCGCCTGGCCTGCTCGAGCGCTTCCGGGTCCTCGAGGCGCTCCTCGGCGAGGCTGCGCAACGTGGCACCGGAAATGCGGCCGGGGCTGTCGGCCACGGCGTCCTGCAGGCCGTCGGACGGCCGGTAGTGATAATACTTGGCGTCGTCGACGCCCTCATCCCCAGCGGCCGATTCCAGGTCGATGCCATAGCCGAGCACGTCGAGCAGGCGCTTCTCGAACAGGCGCAGTTCGCGTTCGAGACTCGCACCCTGTTTCAATTCAGAGAGGGCACGGTGGTAATGGTCGAACAGTTCAGGCTGGGGATCGTGCCGTGCGGTGAGGTTCATCACCAGTTCGGCGAGATAGAAGCCGGACAGGATGCAGGAAGCCGGCAGCGGCGCGAGCAGGGCCGGGTCCGAGGGATCCGGTTCGGCCGCGGTGAGCTGCCCGGCCTCTCCCCGCCCCGTCCAGGACAGCAGCAGGGGCACGAAGGGCTGCAGCACGCCGGCGAGTTTCGACTTGGGACCGCGCACGCCGCGGGCAAACAGACTGATCCGGCCATGCTCGCGCGTCAGCACTTCGAGGATGCGGCTCGTGTCGCGCCACGGCTGGTGGTGCAGCACGTAGCCCGGCACGAGCGTGACGCGGCGACCGGTGGCGCTCATTCCAGCCCGAGTTGCTGCAGCGCCTGCGCGTTGTCGGCCCAGCCCTCGCGGACCTTGACCCACAGCGTCAGGTGCAGGCGCTGTCCGAGCAGGTTGTTGAGTTCCTTGCGGGCATGCATGCCGATGCGCTTCAGGCGTTCGCCTTTCGCGCCGATGATGATCGGCTTCTGGCCTTCCCGGTCCACCCAAATCACGGCGGAGACGACCTTCTGGCCGTCCTCTTCGCCGATACCCTCGACTTCCACGGCGATACCGTAAGGCACTTCCTGGTTGAGTTCGAGCGTCAGCTTCTCGCGGATCACTTCGGCGATGCGGAAGGACTCGCTGCGATCCGTCAGCTGTTCCTCGGGGAAGAGCGGCGGCGATTCAGGCAGGTTGCGCGCGATGACCTCGCACAGTCGCCTCACGTCGCCCGCCTGCAGGGCCGACACCGGGATCACCTCGATGAAGGGGTGGCGCGCGGCAAGGTCCGCGAGGAAGGGCAGCAGGCGACTCTTGTCCGGCACCTTGTCGACCTTGTTCACGACGGCAAGGACAGGATGCCCCGACTCCTTGGCCCGCTGCAGCGCGAGCGCGTCCTCGTCAGTGAACTTGAGGGCCTCGACCACATAGACCACGAGATCCGCGTCCAGCGCGGCGGAGGCAGCCGTACGGTTCATGGCCCGGTTCAGGGCGCGGCTGCCATGGTGGTGCAGGCCCGGCGTATCGACGAAGGCGATCTGCGCCGTGGGCAGGTTGACGAGGCCGAGCACGCGATGCCGCGTGGTCTGCGGTCGCGGGGTCACGATGGAGAGTTTCTGCCCCACCAGCGCGTTCATCAGCGTCGACTTGCCGACGTTCGGCCGACCGACGAGTGCGGCAAAGCCGCAATGGAATCCAGTGGTGTCGTTCATGGTGTCCTGTTGTCCAACTGCAGCTGGGCGAGCACCGCCTCGGCCGCCGATTGTTCCGCGCGACGCCGGCTCGAGCCGCTCGCCATCGCCTCGATGCGCCGGCCCTGGTGGTCCCGTCCGCCCATCATCACCCGCCCCTGCGCCGGGATCTCCACGACGCAGCGTATGCCGAAAGTCTGGGCATGCGGCTCGCCTTCGACGGATTCCAATGCATAGGCCGGCAGGCCCACGCCGCGCGACTGCAGGAGTTCCTGCAGGCGCGTCTTGGCATCCTTGATCTCGGCCGCAGGATCAAGGGCCGCCACGCGCGAGCCAAAGAGCCGGTCGACCAGACCGCGCGCCGCGTCCAGACCGGCGTCGAGGAACACGGCGCCGATCAGCGCCTCCGTCGCATCCGCCAGGATGGATTCGCGGCGGAAACCGCCTGACTTGAGCTCGCCGCCCCCAAGCCGCAGCACGTCTCCGATCCCGAGTGCCGCACCGACCTCGGCCAGCGGCCCGGCGCTGACCACGCGGGCGCGCAAGCGGCTCAAACAGCCTTCGTCCGCCTCTGGAAATCGCCGGTAGATCTTTTCGGAGACGAGCAGGTTCAGGACCGAATCGCCGAGGAATTCGAGCCGCTCGTTGCTCGCCCCACTCGCGCTGCGGTGGGTCAGCGCAAGCCGAAAGAGCGCGGCATCCCGGGGCTCGTGGCCCAGCGCGGCCCGCACCCAGCCGCAGGGCCAGTCCTCAGCCATGTCGGGTCACTTGACCTCGACGTGGTTGTCGAAAGCGACGTTGACTGAAATGCCAGCGAACAAAGGGACCGACACATCGTAGCCCGCCTCGAGCACCCAGATGCCATCCTCACGCTGGATGAGCACTTCCTCGAAGGTCGGATGCGTGATCGACTCGATATCGAACCGCTTCGCCAGCGACTGACGCAAGGTCATCGCACTGACGTCCGACAGGCCGGCATTATCCTTGGCAACCTGGCTCAACGTGCGGGAAACCGACATGTGGTTGAGGTAGGCAGGGATGAGCCGGATGGCCGTATAACCGACGACAGCCATCGGCAGCAGCAACACGAGCCAACCGATCAGGGTGATGCCGTTCTGGTGCTTGCGCATTAGCCTCTCCTTCCGTAATTCCGGTATCAGTCGATGCGGCGACCAACGCGGCTCCACAGGGGACCACCGGAGCGCTGCAAGTCCCAATTGAACCAGATCCGCTGTGCCTTGCCGACCAGGTTGGCTTCCGGCACGAAGCCGAAGTAGCGGCTGTCAGCACTGTTGTCGCGGTTGTCGCCGACCATGAAGTAGTTGCCTTCCGGCACGACGATCTCCGGCATGTTGCCGGTGTCCGTGAGGTCCGAACCGCCCTGGCGGCAAAGATAGCCGCGTTCGAGGTTGCGGCGACCGCAGGAAGGCAGCGGCGCCGAGAAGATTCCGGTCTCGGACAGGCAGTGCATGACCTCATGATCATGCTCGCCCAGCTTCTCGCGGGCGAGCTGCATGCCCTCATAGCAGCCGTCGGACCAGGTACCAACCTCTTCCCAGGCCGCCAGCGTGCCGTTCACATAGACGCGGTCACCGACCACCTGCACCCGGTCGCCAGGCAGGCCGACAAGCCGCTGGATGTAGTTGATCGCCGGATCCGGCGGGTACTTGAAGACGACGACATCGCCCCGCTCGGGCTTGCCGATGTCGACGACGAGCTGGTTGGACACCGGCAGGCGCAGGCCATAGGCGAACTTGTTGACGAGGATGAAATCGCCGGCGAACAGCGTCGGCATCATGGAATCCGACGGAATGCGGAAGGGCTCGTAGAGGAACGAGCGCAGCACCAGCACCGCCAGCGCGACCGGAAAGAAACTGCGCGCATAGTCAACGATACCCGGCTCCGGAGCGGCCATCGGCGGCTTGCCGGCACCACTTGCAGCCGCGTTGCGACGCGGTCGGAAAAACAGGGCATCCACGCCGTACACGAAGCCCGACACGAAGACGACCAGCACCAGTACCAGGCTGAAATCCATGCGCTCGGCCAGGACCATGCGCACGACGCCGGCGCAGACCAGCACCGGCAGCACACCGTAGATCAGGCGTGTGAAAGGACCCTCTGCCGGTTGCCCGGGATGGGCCGCGAGACGCCGGTGCGGACGCAGGAACCAGTCATCGATGAGCGCCCAGGCGCCCACTGGCACCAGCAGCAGCGCGAGGATGTCGACGATCAGCTTGAGCATGTCGGTTACCGCCTACTTCTTGCCGATATTGAGCACCGCGAGGAAGGCTTCCTGCGGGATTTCGACCGTGCCGACCTGCTTCATGCGCTTCTTGCCTTCCTTCTGCTTCTCGAGGAGCTTGCGCTTGCGCGAGATGTCGCCGCCGTAGCACTTGGCAAGCACGTTCTTGCGCAACGCCTTGACGCTCGAACGCGCGACGATCGCCGACCCGATGGCGGCCTGGATGGCGATGTCGAACATCTGCCGTGGGATGAGTTCCTGCATCTTGTCGACGAGCTCTCGCCCGCGGCTATAAGCACTGTCGCGGTGGACGATGATCGACAGCGCATCGACCTTGTCGCCGTTGATGAGGATGTCCAGCTTCACGAGCGGCGCGCTCTGGAAATGGCTGAACTCGTAGTCGAAGGACGCATAACCGCGGCTCGAACTCTTCAGGCGGTCGAAGAAATCGAGCACGACTTCGGCCATCGGCAGCTGGTACTGCAGCGAGACCTGCGTCCCGAGATAGAGCATCTTCTTCTGCACGCCGCGTTTCTCGCTGCACAACTGCAGCACGGCGCCGACGTGTTCCGGCGGCACGAGAATGTTCGCTGTGATGACCGGTTCGCGCAGGTCGTCGATGAGGTTCTGCGGCGGGAGCTTGGCCGGGTTGTCGACGTATTCCAGCTCGCCGTCGGTGCGCGCGACCTCGTAGACCACGGTCGGGGCACTGGTGATGAGCTCGAGGTCGTACTCGCGTTCCAGGCGCTCCTGCACGATGTCCATGTGCAGCAGGCCGAGAAAGCCGATGCGGAAGCCGAAGCCCAGCGCCGTCGACACTTCCGGCTCGTAGTGGAGCGCGGAATCGTTGAGGCGCAGCTTGGCCAGCGCGTCGCGGAAGGATTCGTAATCCTCGGTGTTCACCGGGAACACACCAGCGAACACGCGCGGCTGCACCTGTTTGAAGCCCGGCAGCGGGGTATCGCTGCCATGGCTTTCGGTCGTGATGGTGTCGCCGACCGGCGCGCCGTCGATTTCCTTGATGCCGGCGATGACGAAGCCCACTTCGCCCGCCGACAGTTCGCGCAGGCTGACCGACTTCGGCGTGAAACGGCCGAGCTTGTCGATGATGTGGCTGCGGCCGGTCGACATGACCTTCATCTTCTCGCCGACCTTCAGCACGCCATTCACGACGCGCACCAGCGACACGACGCCGACGTAGTTGTCGAACCAGGAGTCGATGATGAGCGCCTGCAGCGGCGCGGCCGGGTCACCCTTGGGCGCCGGGATCCGCTGCACGAGCTGCTCGAGCAGCTCGTCGACGTTCTGACCGGTCTTCGCGGAGACACGCACGGCGTCCTGCGCGTCGATGCCGATGATTTCCTCGATTTCCTTGATGACCTTGTCCGGATCGGCGGACGGCAGGTCGATCTTGTTCAGGACCGGCACGACCTCGAGGCCCTGCTCGATGGCCGTGTAGCAGTTCGCGACGCTCTGGGCTTCGACGCCCTGGGCGGCATCGACAACCAGCAGCGCGCCGTCGCAGGCCGCAAGGCTGCGCGAGACTTCATAGGAAAAGTCGACGTGGCCCGGCGTGTCGATGAGGTTCAGCTGGTAACGCTGGCCGTCCTTCGACGTGTAGTAGAGCGTGACGCTCTGGGCCTTGATCGTGATGCCCCGCTCGCGTTCCAGGGCCATGTTGTCCAGGACCTGGGATTCCATCTCGCGGTCGGAGAGGCCGCCGCAGAGCTGGATGAGGCGATCGGCAAGCGTGGACTTGCCATGGTCGACGTGGGCGATGATCGAGAAATTTCGGATGAACTGCATCAAGGCCCGCCGTGGGGTCGCGAATCGGAAGTGGCACCCTGCGGCGCCGCGGGATTATAGCCCCAAGGGCCCTAACGCGGCCGCAGCATCCGCACGAGCTCTTCGGCATCCAGACGGTGGTGGCAGACCTTGGCGCCGTCCAGCAGCAGCACGGGGACATCAAGGCCATATCGGCGCGCAAGCAGCGCATCGGCGTCGACATCCCGCACCTCGATGGGCGGCAGGTCGACGGTCGTACCGAGCTGGGCCAGTTCCAGCAGCATGTCCTCGCAGAGCTCGCAGCCATCGCGGCTGAGCACGGTCAGCTGGACGGTCATGGCCGTTGCAGTCCAAGCGGCGCAGCGGATTCCGGTATCGGACGCAGGGATTCGGCGATGGATTTCACCGTCTGCGGCGGGACCTCGCCGACGGCCGTCACGCGGAAGCCTTCGATGATCGCCGTAAAGGCAGCTGCGGCACCCAGTTGCGCGGGACCGGAGTTGCTGCGCGGCTCACCGGTCCGGGAGGTCAAGGGCGGCAGGCTCGCGCTTTCGACGAACACGGACACCGTGGCCAGGCCATCGGTGAACACGAGCAGCGCCGTCGGCTTCGGCGGTGCGCCGGCAACGGAACCTGGCGCGACCTTGCGGCGGAATCCGGGGGGCAGCACCGTCGTCGTCCAGGCCAGCATGTCGCCAGGCTTGCTGCGGGGCTGGTCACGCCGCAGCCACCGGAAGCCTTCGGTGTCGACGCCGGCCTTGAGCAGCTCGTCGTCGATGCGCGGCGGCAGCATCAGCGTCGCGAAAGTCACTTCTTCGATCGGTTCGCCGCCAACGCCTGTCAGCTGCGTCTTGACCGGCATGGCGGTCTTCTCATCGATCCAGAAGCGGTAGCCGAACCGCCAGCCGTCACGCGGCGTCACGGTGATGAGGCGGGCCGGCCGGCCCTGAACGCGAACCCGCTCGGGATCGCGCAGCTCGTAGAAGGATTGTCCGGCCGGATCGAAGCCCGGCAGGCCACCGATATAACCGAGACCCGGCGGCCGTTTCTCGACGACGACGATGCGCCGGTCCGGGAAATAGCTGACGAGCTCATTGCCGTCGCGGACGAACTCACGGCTCGTGCCATCGACCGTCAGCAGGCGTTCGGTGAGATGGCCGTCCTGCACGCGATGGATGATGCGCATCGTCATGCGGCGGTTGCCCAATTGCTGGACGAAGACGCCGTCGTAATTGCGGTTCGCGAGTGCGGCGTTCATGCGACCGATCCACTCGGCCGCATCGTCAGCAGGGGAGCGCGCTTCCGTCGCCCCAGCCGGCACGACGAAGCACAGCGCAGCCCAGAGCAGGGCTGCGCGCATGACGCCTCGGCGCAAGACGCGCAAGGGATTCAAGTCAGCGCCGCGCACCAACCTCAGCCTCCGTCATCTCGACGGTATTCTCGGTCGGATCGAAATTCCCGGAGATCACCGCCGAGAGCGGGCTCAGGCGGA
>CANGMU010000079.1 GCA_947454665.1 Pseudomonadota bacterium
CAGATCGTTGGCGTCCTGGAGTCGATTCCGGGCAGCGAGGACGTGACAGCCGGGCAGAACGAGGGCGTGCAATATCTGCAGATCCAGCTGGACCGCGTCGCGGCGGGTCGCGCAGGCCTTTCCGTCGAGGCCGTGCAGGACGACCTGCGCGCACTCGTAGAGGGGCGGCAGGTCGGTGTGGTCATCGAACAGGGTCGGCGGTTGCCGCTGCTTCTTCGTGGCAGCGAGGCCCTCAATGAGTCCCCGGAAACCTTTGCGCAGCTGCGCTTCCCAGTAGGCCAGGGCGTTGCCATGCCACTCTCGCAGCTGGCAACGCTGGTGCCGAAAGAAGGTCCGGTGCGCGTCGAGCGCGAGAATTCGGCGCGCATGGCGGTGATCCGTTCGAACGTGCGCGGGAGGGATCTGGTGGGTTTCGTGGAAGAAGCCAAGGCCAAGGTGGCCGCCGCCGCTCCTCTGCCGAAGGGCTACCGGATGACCTGGGGCGGGAGCTTCGAAAACCAGCAACGCACGGCCGCGCAGCTGGCCATCGTCGTGCCGATCGCCCTGGCGCTGATCTTCCTGCTGCTGTTCGCGACCTTCGGTTCCGCGCGGCAGGCGACCCTGGTCTTCGTGAACATTCCGTTCGCGCTGATCGGTGGCGTGGTGTCGCTCGCCGCGACCGGTGAATACCTGTCCGTGCCGGCTTCGGTGGGCTTCATCGCCCTGATGGGCATCGCCGTGCTCAATGGCCTCGTGATGATCAGCTATTTCAACCAGCTGCGCAGTCGCGGACAGAATGTCGACGAGGTCATCCGCCAGGGCGCTCGCCGTCGCCTGCGCCCCGTGCTGATGACGGCGAGCATCACGGCCTTCGGCCTGGTGCCGCTGCTCTTCGCCACAGGGCCCGGGTCGGAGATCCAGCGGCCGTTGGCCATCGTCGTCATCGGTGGGCTGGTGAGTTCCACCGCCTTGACGCTGGTGTTGTTGCCAAGCCTGTTCCGTCGCTTCGGCATGAGGACCTGACATGGATACGCCTTACGACTGCCAGTTGTGCCTGGCGTTTCCCGTCGAGCTTGAGGAAGAGGTCATCGACATCCTGCGTTCGGAAGTGAACTACGTGAGTGGCTTTTCGATCGTCCCCGCCGAAGGTTTCGGGGCGGGGGCAAGGCTCGGGACGGCCATGGAACAGGTGCGGGGCCGATCACGCCGCCGACTTGCACAGGTGCTGATGCAGGCCGTGCATGTGCAGCCGCTGCTCGATGCCCTGCGCGAGCGGCTGCGCAGCACGGAGATGGCGTGGTGGACGATGCCCGTGACGGGGTTCGGGAGGTTCGCGTGATGCGCGGCCTTGGCGCCTGCGCGGCGGGGATGCTGCTGACACTGTGGGTGGCTGCTTTGGCCACGGCTGCGGAACCGGACTATCCGCCGCTGTTGCCCGCCGACGGCGCCGCGCGCCAGGCCTTGCAGCGCTCGACCGGCGTGCTGCTGGGCGAGGAACAGAAGGCGATCGGTGCCGCGCGCAATCGAAAGTTCCGGGCCGGTCCCTACGAATGGGAAGCCGCCGTGATGACCCAGGACCGCAAGGACGCGGCCGGCCTGGCGTATTCGGAACAACAGTATGAGTTGCAGCGTCGTTGGCGCCTGCCGGGCAAGGGCATCCTTGATCGGCGCATGGGTCAACTGGCCGTGGAGATCGGCGACAACGCCTTTGCCGACGCCTGGCACGAATCGGCGCGCAGCCTGCTGGCGGGCTGGTTTGACTGGTTGCGCGAAGAAGAGTCCGCACAGGTCCTCATCGCACAGGCCGAGATCGGCCGCCGCGAAGTGGAGGCCGTCGCCAAGCGTGTTTCGCGCGGCGATGCCGCACGCATCGACCTGCAGCGCATCGAGGTCGAGCAAGGTCGACTGGTCGTGCTGCAGGCCGAGTCGGCCCGCAAGGCCGAAGCTGCGCGCCTCGCGTTGCTGCAGGATTTCCCGGACCTGGACCTGCGTCCACCGGCCCACCATCCGCTGCCCGCGCCGGTCGAGGGCACGGACGAGGAATGGATCGCCCGCATCGTTGAGGAAAACCACGAGATCGAGCTGGCGCAGGGCATCGCCGACGAGGCTGGCCTGGCGGCCACACGGGCGCGTCGCGATCGCCTGCCGGACCCGCTGATCGGTCTGCATTACAGCGACAACATCGACCAGAACCGCCGCAACATGGGCGTGCGGTTGTCCATTCCGCTGGGGGTGTCCGCGCGGGGCGCAGAAGCCGCTCTGGCACGCAGCCATGCCAACATCGCGGCAGCCGAATCCAGCCAGGTGCGCCGCAAGGTCGAATCCGACGCCCGACTCGACCTGCTCAATGCACGCTCGAAACGTTCGCAGTGGGAGCGTCTCTCGGTGTCGGCCGTGCAGGCGACGGCTGCGGCCGCAGCCATCGGCAAGGCGTATGAAGTCGGGGAAGTCGGCATGGCGGAGTGGCTCTCGGCGCGCCGCCAACAACTCGAAGCCAGCCTTGAGGCCGGCGCGGCCTCGCTGTCCGCGCATGAAGCCATGGCACGCTTGCGTCTGGATGCCCACCAGATCTGGGCGCCGGGACACGAAGAAGGCCATTCGCCGCACCAAGACCATTGATTCGGGCCGGGACGCCCCTCGCGCGTTAGACTGACGGCATGCGTATCGGCAAACCCATCCTGTTGGTCACCACGCCGCTGGGACTCGCGATTGGTCTCATCGCGGGCTATCACCTGGCCGGCGGGCTTGTCGTGCTCATGGCGATCATGATCGCGCTGTTCGGGGTCGGCATCCTCGCGATCGTGCGTGTCGTGCGCAGCGAGGCCATCGAGGGCCGCAAACGCGCGGGTGATCCATGACGCAGCTCATCGTCATCGTGGTGCTGGTCGCGATCGTCGGCAGCCTCGGGCAGGCGCTGTTCGCGATGTCCACCGGCCATGGCGACCCGAAGAAGATGGTGCGCTCGCTGACGCTGCGCGTCGGACTGTCGGTGTTGCTGTTCGGCGCGCTGATGCTCGCTTGGCATTTCGGCTGGATCACGCCACAGGGCGCACGCTGACGACGTAACCGGCAGGCCCCCTTGCAGGGCCTGCCTGGCTTCAGGCTTACAGGGCTTCGAGCGCTGCCTGGCCGGCGGCCGCCACCTGGCCATCCTGGCTGGACAGCACGCCGGACACGCCGATGGAGCCGACGATCTCGCCATCCTTCACGAGCGGAATGCCACCCTCGACCTTCGTCGCCAGCGGCAGCGACAGCATGTGCACCTTGCCGCCGAGCACGGCGTCTTCGAACACCTTCGTCGGGCGCTTGAAGAGCAGCGCTGTCTTGGCCTTTTCCTGCGCAACGGTGACCGAACCCAGCTGCGTGCCGTCGGCGCGCTCCAGGTACAGCAGGTGGCCGCCCACGTCGAGGATGGCGATGACGACGTTCCAGCCTTCGGCCTGGGCCTTGGCGGAACCGGCGGCCGCAATGGCCTTGGCATCGGCGAGGGACAGGGTCTTCTGTGTGATCATGCGTGACGGTTCCTTGAGATGAAATCAGGCGCCGTGGCGGGCTTTGTGCTCGCGACGGCGGCGGGTCAGGATGTGCTCGGTGTAGCCATTGGGCTGCTCGCGGCCGAGGAAGACCAGGTCGCGCGCGGCCTGGAAGGCGATGCTGCCGGCGAGGTCCGGCGCCATCGGCGTATAGGCCGCATCGGCCGCGTTCTGGCGATCCACGATGGCGGCCATGCGCGCGAGGGTCTCTTCGACCTGGGCCCGGCTGCAGACGCCGTGATGGAGCCAGTTGGCGACGTGCTGGCTGGAGATGCGCAGCGTGGCGCGGTCTTCCATCAGGCCGACGTCGTGGATGTCCGGCACCTTCGAGCAGCCAACGCCCTGGTCGATCCAGCGCACGACATAGCCCAGGATGCCCTGGATGTTGTTGTCGAGTTCGCGCTGCACGTCGGCGGGAGAGGGCAGGTCGGCGGCGAGCGGTGCCGTCAGCAGTTTATCGGTGCCGGGCGTCGCGTCGCCGGCGAGCTGGCGCTGCTCGGCGAAGACATCGACGCGGTGATAGTGCAGGGCATGCAGCGCGGCGGCCGTGGGCGAGGGCACCCAGGCCGTGTTCGCACCGGCCTGCGGGTGCGCGATCTTGGCCTTGATCATCTGTGCCATCTGGTCAGGGATGGCCCACATGCCCTTGCCGATCTGCGCGATGCCCGAGAAACCGGCAGCCAGGCCGATCTGCACGTTGCGCTTCTCGTAGTCCTTGATCCAGGGCTCGAGTTTCACGGCGTCCTTGGGGAGTACCGGGCCACCTTCCATGCAGGTGTGGATCTCGTCGCCGGTACGGTCGAGGAAGCCCGTGTTGATGAACACGATGCGCCCCGCAGCGGCCTTGATGCAGGCGGCCAGGTTCGCGCTGGTGCGGCGCTCCTCGTCCATCACGCCCATCTTGACCGTGTGGCGCGGCAGGCCGAGCAGGTCTTCGACCTGGTCGAAGAGCCAGTTCGCCAGCGCCACTTCCTCCGGACCGTGCATCTTCGGCTTCACGACGTAGACCGAACCGGCGCGGCTGTTGCGACGCGCGCCCTGCACGTCATGCACGGCGATCAGGAAGGTGATGCAGGCGTCGATGACCGTCTCGTAAACCGGCTGCCCGTCGAAGCGCACCATGTCGGTCAGCATGTGATGGCCGACGTTGCGCACCAGCAGCAGGCTGCGTCCCGGCAGCGTGACCGTGCCGCTGCCCGGCGCGTGGTAACGGCGGTCTTCGTTGAGGCGACGCGTGACCGTGCCGCTGCCCTTGGCAAAGCTCGCCTCGAGCGTGCCCTTCATGAGTCCCAGCCAGTTGCGGTAGACACCGACCTTGTCGTCGGCATCGACGGCCGCGACGGAGTCTTCGCAGTCCTGGATCGTGGTGATCGCGCTTTCCGCGATGACATCGGCCACGCCCGCCGCATCGGTCTTGCCGATCGGATGCGTGCGATCGATCACGATCTCGAGGTGCAGGCCGTGGTTGCGCAGGAGCAAGGCGGTCGGCGTCGATGCCTCGCCGTTCCAACCCGCGAACTGCGCGGCCTTGGCGAGCGTCGTGCGACGGCCATCGACCAAGGTCACCGACAGCGCGTCGTTCTCGACGGCGTACGCGGTCGCATCCTTGTGGCTGCCCGCGGCCAGCGGCGCGATCTCGTCGAGGAAGGCGCGCACCCAGCCAATGACCTTCGCGCCGCGCGCGACATCGAAACCTCGGGCACCGGCGACGGGCGGCTCGATGGCATCGGTGCCGTAGAGCGCGTCGTACAGGCTGACCCAGCGCGCGTTGGCTGCGTTCAGGGCATAGCGCGCGTTGTTGACCGGCACCACGAGCTGCGGCCCGGCGATGCTCGCGATTTCCGGGTCGACGTTTGCCGTCGTGATCCGGAAGGCGGCGGGTTCGGGCACGAGGTAGCCGATGTCGCGCAGGAAGGCGGTGTGGGCGGCGACGTCAAAGGCAAGGCCCTTGTGCGCGCGCCACCAGGCGTCGATCTTGGCCTGCAGCGCGTCGCGCGTGGCAAGCAAGTCGCGGTTGCGCGGCAGGAAGCCGGCGAGGATGTCCTCGACGCCTTGCCAGAAGCGCGCTTCGTCGAGCGGCAGGCCCAGCAGGACGTCCTGCGCGACGAAATCGCTCAGGAGCGTGGAGACGTGGAGTCGACCAAAGGTGCGGGTGTCAGTCATCGCGCAATTCTAACCCACCGCGCAGGTATCATCGCCCCACCGGGTGATGTGCCACCGCGATGAGGACGGCGAGATGGTTGATTCTGCAAAGATCGGAGACAAGGGTCTGGTGACCGTGCGCGAGGCGACCTTCCGCCTGCTGCGCGAGCTCGGCATCGACAAGGTCTTCGGCAATCCCGGCTCCACCGAGCTGCCGATGTTCCGTGACTTCCCGCCCGAGTTCAGCTACGTGCTGGGCCTGCAGGAATCGGTCGTCATCGGCATGGCCGACGGCTATGCCCAGGCCACGCACAACGCCGGCTTCGTGAACCTGCATTCGGCCGCGGGCGTTGGCCACGCGATGGGCAACATCTTCACCGCCTTTCGCAATCGCACGCCGCTGGTCATCACCGCCGGCCAGCAGTCGCGCTCGCTGCTGCAGATGGAGCCTTTCCTGTTCTCCTCGCAGGCGACGGAACTGCCCAAGCCCTATGTGAAGTGGAGCTGCGAGCCGGCCCGCGCCGAGGACGTGCCCGCGGCGATCGCGCGCGCCTACTACATCGCGATGACGCCACCCTATGGCCCCACCTTCGTGTCGGTGCCGGTGGATGACTGGGACGTGCTGACGCAGCCGATCGCAGCGCGTGAAGTCTCGCGAACGGTGCGCGGCCCCGAGGCCGCGCTCGACCAGCTTTCCTCGGCGTTGAACGCAAGCCGCAAGCCGGTGTTCGTGATCGGCGGTGCCATCGACCGCGAGGGCGGCTGGGACGACATGCGCCGCCTGGCCGAGCGCCACGGCGCGCTGGTCTGGGTCAGCCCGCTGATCGGCCGTTGTGGCTTCCCGGAAGACCACCCGCTGTTCGCCGGCTTCCTGCCCGCCTTCCGCGAGGAGATCTGCAAGCGCCTCGAGGGGCATGACCTGTGCCTGACGATCGGCGCGCCGGTCTTCACCTACCACGCGGAAGGCCACGGCGAGTACATCCCGGTGGGCCTTGCCGTCTACCAGCTGACGGAGGATCCGGACTGGGCGGCCTGCGCGATCGCCGGCACGACTGTCCTGAGCAACGTGGGCGAGGGGCTCAAGGACCTGCTGGCCCGACCGGGCCCGGCCGCGCCCGCTGCGCAGAAGGGCCGCGACCCGGTGCCGCGCCTGCCGGCGACCGATCCCTTCCCGGATACCTTCCTGATGCAGACGCTGGCGGACGTGCGTGCGCCGGACAGCATCATCGTCGAGGAGGCACCGAGCAGCCGCGGGCCGATGCAGACCTACTTGCCCATCCTGCAGAGCGAAACCTTCTACACCTGCGCGAGCGGTGGCCTCGGCCACGGCTTGCCGGCCTCGGTCGGCGTCGCGCTCGGCAAGCCGGGCAAGAAGGTCATCGCGCTGCTGGGCGATGGCTCGTCGATGTATTCGATCCAGGGCCTGTGGACCGCCGCGCAACTGGGCCTGCCGATCACCTTCGTGATCGTGAACAACCGCCGCTACGACGCCCTGCATCACTTCGCCAAGCGCTTTGGCCTGAAGGAGGCGGTGGGCACGGAGCTGGGTGGCATCGACTTCGTCGGCGTCGCCAAGGGGCTCGGCTGCGATGGCGTGCGCGTCGAGAAGGCCGCGGACCTGGCCGGCGTGCTGAAGTCCGCGATCGCGGCGACGCGCCCGACGCTGGTGGAGGTCGTGGTCGGCCGCAGCTGAGACAGGGCCCTGAATGAAAACGGGGAGGCGATGAAGCCTCCCCGTCGTCGAGCCAGCGCTGCAGCCAAGCCGGTGGCTTACTTGCCGCCCGGCACCCAGGGACGGCTGACCTGCGTTTCCTGCTCGGTGATGAACTCGAGCAGCACGGGGATGCCTTCCTTGGTCTTCTCGATGCCGCGCTTGATGGCCGGGATGATGTCCTCGACCTTGGTCACGCGCTCGCCGTAGCCACCGAAGGCGCGGGCCATCGCGGCGTAATCACCCGAGATGTCCGTCGCGCGGAAGCGCTCCGTGGCGTTCGGCATGATCGGCAGCTCGATCGCCATGCAGAAGTTGTTCAGCAGGATCGACATGATCGGCAGGCGCTCGCGCACCGCCGTTTCGAAGTCCATGCCCGTGAAGCCGATGGCCGCATCGCCCCAGACGTTGATGCAGAGCTTGTCCGGGTGGACCAGCTTCGCACCCATCGCCAGCGGCAGGCCGAAGCCCAGCTGCGTGGTCTTGCCCCAGCCGATGTAGGACAGCGGCGTGGTCGACTTCCAGAACGGCACCAGCTGGTCGCGCGGGCTGCCCGCGTCGTGCGTGATGATCGTGTTGTCGATGTCGACCGTGGCCTGCAGGTCGCGCAGCACGCGGTAGGGCGACAGCGGCGACGCGTCGCTGTTCATCTTCGGCAGCCACTGCTTGATCCATTCGGCTTCGACCGACTTGATCTCGGCAGCCACGGCCGTCGCATCGCGGTTGGCGGTGATCGTCTTGCGCAGCTCGGCGATGATCGCCTTCAGCACGAGCTTGGCGTCGCCGACCAGGCCGATCTCCGACCGCACGGTCTTGTTGAAGTCGACCGGATCGATCGTCGAGTGGATGTAGCGCTTGCCCGGACCCTGCGGGAACTGGATGGCGAAACTGCTTTCCGTGAACGAGCAGCCGATGCCGAACACGACATCCGCGCGCGAGACGAAATGCCAGACCTGGCCGTTGATGCCATGGCCGCCCGAACCCAGCGACAGCGGGTGGCGCTCGTTGAAGGCGCTCTTGCCCGGCAGCGAGGTGCTGACCGGCGCGCCGAGCAGCTCGGCAAGCTCCTGCAGCTCGGCATAGGCCTCGGCCCAGTGCACGCCCTGGCCCGCATGGATCAGCAGGTGCTTGGCATCGGCCAGGATCTTTGCAGCGCGAACCACGTCATCCGGGTTCGGCGCCGACTTGGAGACATAGACCGGGGTGTAGTCCAACGGCTCCGGCACTTCATCGTTGAAGGCATCGAGCGGGACTTCCACGACCACCGGCTGCGGGCGGCCGTTGCGCAGCTGCGTGAAGGCGCGACGCATGATGTTCGCCGTCTCGGCGCCATTCAGGATCGGCTCGCAGTGCTTGGAAATGCCCTTCATCTGCAACGTCGAGTTGTAGTTGTAGGGCAGGAACATGTTCTTGCGGGCATAGCCCTGCGGCACGACCAGGATGGGCACCGAATCGGCATAGGCCTGGGCGACGCCACCGTAGGCGTTCTCGGCGCCGGGGCCGTGCTGCATGCAGAAGGCGCCCATCGACTTGCCGCGCGTCAGGCGCGAGACGGCGTCGGCCATGTGCAGGCCGGTGCGCTCCTGACGGACGATGATCGTCCGGATGTCCTTCGTCGCGGCCGCATCCAGCAGCGCGTTGCGGGGGTAACCGAACAGGTACTCGACACCCTCACGCTTCAGAATTTCGGCCATTGCCGCATCAGTTTTCACCAGCAGTCGCTCCAGCAGGGGGACAGAAGACCGCGGATAATAGCAAGGTGCAGCTGCAG
>CANGMU010000080.1 GCA_947454665.1 Pseudomonadota bacterium
CATGAAGAAGAATCTCTCCTGGCTAACGCACGAGGAAACGCAGGCCGTGGCCCGCGACCTTGGCGTGACGCCGGCAGAAGTGACGGAGATGGAGCAGCGCCTGTCGGCGCGGGATGTCTCCTTCGACCCGACGCCGGAGTCGGACGAGGGTGACAGCTACGGCCCGGCGCAGTACTTGCCGGCACCAGACTCGGATCCGGCCATTGCGGCGGAAGCGGAAGAGTGGGAAGGCGATCTGTCTTCGCGACTCGGGCAGGCCATGGCTCGCCTCGATGCGCGCAGCCAGGCCATCCTGCGCCGCCGCTGGATGACGGACGACAAGGCCACGCTGCACGAACTGGCCGCGGAATACGGCGTCTCGGCTGAACGCATCCGCCAGATCGAAACAGCGGCCATGAAGCGCATCAAGGCGCTCATGGCCGAGGCTGCCTGACCGGCAGCGAGCGCTAGTTCGGCAACTGGCTCGCGTCGGCCCAGTTGCCGTGCAGGCCGGAGCGCAGGCGGATCGGCAGTTTCGCCCGCGCGATCGGTCCTTCCGACAGCTTCAGCGCATCGAGGATGACCAGGTCGGAATAATTCGTGACCAGGTTGTCGACCAGCGCGATCAGGTAGCCATCGCCTTCCGCTGAGCCCTTGTGGCGCGGGATGAAGCAGGGCTCCTGGCAGATCGACTGCGGACCAGCCCACCACGCATCCTGCTTGCCGGTCTGCAGGTCGACGTGCGCGATCTTGTTCATCACGAAGCCCGACATGCGGCCGTTGCCCCCCTCGAAGGGCATATCCGGATCCATCACCAGCATCCAGCCGTGGCGATAGGGCATGCCTGCATAGCGGTCGTCGATGCGGGGAAATTCGTCGATCCAGTCCGACAACTTCTGCTTGCCGTGGAACTGGTCGCCCTTCGACGCCATGTCCACGGTCCAGCGCGTGAGGAAAGGCCCGCCCGCGATCGGATCGAAGGGTGCACCGTGCACGTCGGGGAAGAACGGAAACACATTGCCCTTGGCTTCCGGCACGTCGAAGTGGATCTTCGAACCGTCCTGGAAGGCATTCATGACGTGGCTTGCGAAGCTCGTCGGCGCCGTGAACCAGCGCATGTCCTTCTCCGTGCCATTGCGCGGCAAGATGCCCAGCCACACTGGCAAGCTGGTGTCGAAACCGAAATGCGGCAGGCGTGCTTCGAGACGCCCCCAGGAGCTCACGATCGGAATCGTATGGAAGATTGCATGGTCTTCGGTGATCGCGAAGTCATGCATCATGCAGTAGTACTTGTTCTGGAACGGGATCTCCGTCACGACCTGCCCTTGCGGATCGATCTCGAAGTAAGTCATGTCCGTCGTCAACAGGCCTTTCGTCGCATAGCCAAAGCCACAGAAGTTGCCGGTCTTCGGATCGATCTTCGGATGTGCACAAAAGGTCTGTGATTTCAGCGCGCCGTTGAAATCGGTGTAGCCCTTGCTCTCCAGCGTCAGCGGGTCCATCAGGAAACACGGGCTGTCTTCCTTCATCGCGTACAACTGGCCCGCATGCACCATCACGTTGGTGTTGGCTGTGCCGCGGATGCGGCCCTTCACGCTCTCATCATCGGTGAGCGGATTGCGGTACTGACCGAACAGCGAACGACCCGCTTCGCGCTCGAGCTTCCACTTGTCGGTCTGCACATAGCGTTGCTTGAAGTCGATGGTGCCGTTGTGGACGCGGAACATCGTCACCATGCCGTCGCCGTTGAAGAACTGGTCGTCTTCGAACTTCGGCGCGAACTGCGCGTCGGGATGCACGCGATGGAACGTGCCGTCGAGTTGCGAGGGCACTTCGCCTTCGAGCTCCACGTCGCGGATGTCGCCTTCCAGGCGGATCGGACGCAGCGTGCCGGTGAAGCCTCGGGTCTTCGGGTAGTGGGACATCGCGTGCTCCGGTCTGTTGTGCAGGCAACCGATGCTAGGTACCGGGCCGCCGGCCGTCAGTCGTGGCTTTCCACGATCCGGCACGGTCCGTTCCGAGTTGCGTAAAAACACCATTGTTTTTTCCATGAACTCAGGGTTATTCTCGACTCCGTGGTCGCGAGACATAGCCCTAAGCGGCTGATTTGCTGACGCAATCAGCTGACATGTGGGTTCCGGGGTACAAACTCTGGCCGCGGCCGCCGCGATGTTGATGCGGGAGACTCACACCCGCCGGGGGACGAAGACGGGACAGGTACGGAAAGGATAGAAACCCAGACGATCCACATCAGCACGGACATGCGGTGACACAAAGGGCCTGGTCCCTGTGCATTGCGGAATCCCGCCCGAAAGGGAGCGCGAATCGACGCGCAGGCCGCGCAATTGAACGGCCGGACCGAAAGGTCCTGGAATTCCAGCCGAAAACATTAGCTGCTGGTGTTCAGTGCCCAGTGCGACTGACTCGAGATTGATCTGAGGCGAGAAGAAAACTGAAAACCCCGCTCTGCGGGGTTTTTTTTCGCCCTAGTGTTTCTGCAAGGCCTGGGCTGCCAGCGCCAGCCGCCGATCCAGGCTCCACAGCTGTACGCCAGCCTTCTGGGACGACGCCAGTAACGCGGTGTCGACCCACCCCAGACCGCGGCCGTGCAGACCGTGCTGAGCGATGAACCGCAAGACCTCGTCGTCCGAAACGACAGGCAGCGTCGGCAATGCCTTGAGATAGCCAAGGATCTCTGCACGACGGCTCAACGAGCCACAGGCCAGCTCGCCGATGACCCACGGATGCACGCAAACCTGGTTGTCGAGCAGAAGCGCGGACAAGCGCGGACTGCCGTGGCGCAGGTGCTCCACCCAGCAGGATGTATCCACCAGGAACATCACGGGGCCGTCGACCGCCTGCGCGGCACCGGCTTCATCCGCTTCTCGCTGCCTCCGAGTTCCGCCAACCGCCGCGCGCTCTCCCTGGCGATCAAAGCTTCCAGGCCGGCGTGTACGACCGCGGTTTTCTCGGCCAGGCCGGTCAATGCACGCGCGCGATCGACGAGCGCGTCGTCAAGGATTAGCGTGGTTCTCATATGCATCAGAATGCCCTTTTGATGCATATGGGACAAGCATCGTTTGGGAGACGCAAAGCGTCGCCCGGCAGACCGAAGTGCGCCACCCGACATTGCGGCGCGAACTTCCGATAACCAGGCCTGCAAAAGAAAAGGGGCCCGAAGGCCCCCTTTCAATCCATCAACGCCGGGAGGCGTATCAGAACTTGCGCTTGAAGGTCAGCGCGAACTCACGCGGACGACCCGGCTGGGCATCCGTCGTGCCGGCACCGGCGGTGTTGTAGGAGTCGCCACGCGACACCATGTACCACTTGTCCGTGAGGTTGGTCAGCTCGAGGGCCGACTCCCACTTGCCGCCGTCCTGCTTCCACATCAGACGCGCATTAACCAGCGAGTAGGCGTTGATGTACGCCGTCGGCAGGTTGTTGCCGTTGGTGAAGAGGCCACCCTGGTAGCTGTAGTCGACGCGCGGCGTCAGCGTACCGCCAGCCAGCGCGACGTCGTACTGCACGCCGGCGCTGTACTTCTGCTTCGGCATGAACGGCGCATCGTAGCTCGTCTTGTACGGCGAGCCCGCCGGCAGACGGTCATAGCTGAAGTCGATGTAGCTGGCCGACGCGTCGATCGAGAAGCCACCGAACGGACGGTAGACGATCTCGAGCTCGGCGCCTTCGATGGTCGCGTCGCCGGCGTTGGCGATCACGCCGCAGGGACCCGGGATGTTGTTGTTGAACTGCGGGCAGGTGCTCAGGCCCAGCTGCAGGTCCTTGTACTTCGACTGGAAGACCGCGCCGTTGAGGCGGAGCTTGCGGTCGAACAGATCGACCTTGGCGCCGAGCTCGTAGGACGTCAGCTTCTCCGGGTTGAACGGCTGGGCCTGGCCCGGCACGAACGGACGCGGGCTGATGCCACCACCCTTGAAGCCGGTGGCAACCTGCGCATAGGTCATCACCTCGTCGTTCCAGCGGTACTGGAGGGCAACACGGTAGTCCACGTTGCTGGCATCGTAGTTGGTGTGCACGCCGTTGAGCGCGCCGAGGAACGGATGCACCGTGCCATCACGCGACAGGCGCACGAAGGTGTAATCCTTGTGCTCCTTCGTGTAGCGAACGCCGGTGGTGCCCGTCAGCTTGTCCGTGAAGGTGTAGCCCAGGTGACCGAAGACCGCCTTGGTGTTGGCGTTTGTGGTGTCGTTCTGCTGGAACTGCAGCGGGTAGTTGCTGGTGTAACGCAGGTCCTGCGCCGACATGTAGCGCGACGTCTGGTCCTGGTAGAAGCCACCCAGGGTGTAATCCACCTTGCCCGCGAGCGCCGTGCCGTTCAGGCGCAGCTCCTCGGCGAAGGAGTGGAACGGCAGGTGGCCGTCACCCAGCTGGGTCGACATCGGCGACGTGTCGTTGTCGTTCGTGAAGCCCGAGTCGTATTCACGGTAGGCCGTGACCGACTTCAGCTTCAGCGCGTCGCTGATCTTCCAGTCGATGTTCAGCGCGGCGCCGCCGCCGTCGAAGTACATGCCCGGACGGGCGGACTGGGCCACCAACGGATAGTTCACCAGCTTCGAGGGCGGCGTGGTGTTGTAGATCGGGTTGTAGGCGCCCGACACGTTAACCGTGCCGTTGTACGGACCGGCCGCGTTGGCGAACGTCGCGTAGGTCTTGTACGAGCCGTAACCCGTCACGAAGGCCGTGCCGGACACGTCGTTGGCCGGGTTGGCATCGTAGGTCGGCTGGATGTTGGCCAGGATGGCAGCCGACTGCGGCTTGTAGTCCAGCAGCACCATGCCGGTCGGATTGCGATGGTCCGAAGTCCAGTCGCCCGACAGGTTGAACTCGAGGTCGTCGCTCGCGATCAGGCGCAACTGGGCGCGGACCGCGCTGAAGTTCACGTTGCTGTCGCGGTCGACGAGGCAGCCCGCCGTCGTGGCGCGGGTGGCCTGGATGCCATACGGATTGCTCGGGTTGGCGCAGCCGTAGTCGATGCGATCGACGTAACCGTCCTGCTGCTTGCTGACGCCGGAGATGCGGGCAAACAGGTTGTCGCTGAGCGCGAAGTCGGCGCTGGCACGGAGGTCCATGCGCTTGCGCGAGCCCCAGGTGACTGCCAGCGAGCCCGTGTCGTCGCCCTTCGGGGCCTTCGAGTAGAGCTTCACGGCGCCGCCGATCGAGTTCTTGCCGGCCAGCGTGCCCTGCGGGCCGCGCAGGATTTCGACGCGCTCGAGGTCGAGCAGGTCGAGGACCGAGCCCGTCATCGTCGCGTAGTACACGTCGTCGACGTAGATGCCGACGCCCGGCTCGACGGCCGGGTTGAAGTCCGTCTGGCCGACGCCGCGGATCGAGGCGGCGATGGCCGGACCGAACTGCGCGCTCTGCTGCTTCAGCGTGACGTTCGGCGCCTGGTTCGTGATCTCGGTGATGTTCGTCTGGTTGCGCGACTCGAGCAGCGCAGCCGACATGGCCGTGATGGCCAGCGGCGTGTCCTGCAGGTTCTGCTCGCGGAACTGCGCGGTAACGACAACCTCGGCGAGGTCATCGGCGGCATAGACGGTCGGAACCAGCGCCGAAACGGCGGTCAGCCCGAGGGCAAGGCGGATCGCCGTGCGGACGGAAGCATGCTTCATGAAGTCTTTCCCCTGTTGTTTGGAGTCCACGCCGGGGCGTGGATGAGCCGCATCATACCTGCAGGCGAGGCAGACCTACAGGCCCTGATTTCAGGCTATTCGTCGCCCAGCAGGTCGCGGACGGTGTGGCCGGGGGAATTGAGGATCGGCACGGACCCGGATTCGGCCAGATAGTCGCTTTCGCGCAACAAAGCCTTGCGCCAGGGCTGTCCGGCGTCGTCATGGCGGCCGCAGTGGGTGAAGGTGGCATAGCCCGGGTAGCCCGGCTGGCGGTACGGGTCCTCCCCGGCATGGGCCACCGGCTTCACGGCCTTGCCGTTCTTTTCCTGCAGCGGGAAGAGCCAGCAGGTGGAAGGCTTGAAGGTCCACGGGTGCATGCCGCGTTCGCGACCGAGCTTCTCGAGCTCGCAGAAGCCCTGTTTGTCCGCGAAGACACAGCGCGTGCGCGGGAAGTGCTTCGGGAAGGACGGGTTCTTGTAGTCGTGCGGCTTGGTCGCCGTCTTGCGGCCGAAGTGCTTGCCGTTCCACCAGCCGGCGACGATGTATTCCTTCGGCAGCTTCGCGCGCAGCGAAGGCAGCCGCTTCACGAGATCGTGCAGGAAGGACTCTTCCTGCTGGTCCAGGTAGACGCCGTCGTGGCAACACATGGCTTCGCAGGCCTTCACGTCGCAGACGGAGAGCTTGAGCGAAGGAGGCCGGGATGCGGTGGTCATGCCCGAACGATAGCAGTATCGTCGCGCGACGCCAGCCAGCCCGGTGCCTGCATGAACCGTTACGCCCTTGTCTTCAGCCTGTGCACCCTCGCGGCACGCGGGCTGCCCGCGATCGACGTGGCGGCTGCCGCGGAGCCTGCCGCCGCAGCCTGCACGTCGCAGGGTGCGCTGGAATACGTCTGCGGACCTTCCGCCGTGGAAGACCTGGTGCGCGTGCCGGGCAGCACCTGGCTGCTGGGCAGCGGTCTCGCCGAGCGCGATGCGCCGGGCAAGCTCCACCGCATCGACACGCGCTCGCGCAGCTGGGCTGTCGCCTGGCCGGCGGCGGACGCGTCTTCATCGCATGATGCGAAGCGCTTCCCGGCCTGCGGCATGCCGCCGGATGCGGCCAGGTTCTCGGCCCATGGCCTGGCCCTGCGGCACCTGGGTGCCGGGCACGACGAACTGCTTGTCGTGAACCATGGCCGCGAGGCAATCGAATTCTTCGACGTGCGCAGCCACGGCGGTGCACCGCGCCTCGCATGGAAAGGCTGTGTCCCGATGCCGTCGGATGTTTACGCGAATTCGGTGGCTGCGCTCGCGGATGGCGGCTTCGTCGCCACCCAGTTCTATGACCCGGGCAAGGGCAACATGGGGACGATCCTCACCGGCGCGATCACCGGGGACGTGCTCGAGTGGCATCCAGGTGGCGCCGTCACGCATATAGCGGGTACATCGTTGTCGGGCGCAAACGGCATCGAGACGGACGCCGCGGGACGCGTGCTGTACGTGGCGGCCTGGGGCAGCCGCGAGCTGCTGCGCTTCGACCGGCGCGGCGCGCAACTTTCTGTACAGCGCGTGCCGCTCGACTTCGCGCCGGACAACCTGCGCTGGTCCGCGGACCATCGGACGCTGCTGGCCGCCGGGCAGAAATTCACCGCGGGCGGCAACGGCCCGCTGAAGATGGAAGGCTGGCGCGTGGTGCGCGTGAAGCCGGACACGCTGGCAACCCGCGTGGTGCATGACGCTGGCGCGGAGGTCACGCTGCAGGGCGTGAGCGTGGGTGTCGAAGTGGGTGATCGCCTGTGGGTCGGTCCCTTCCGCGGAGACCGGGTCGGCAGCCTGCCGCTGCCGCGCTGACGGATGACCGGTACACCCCCGACTTCGCTGACGCTGGAACCCATCGGCGTGCTGCGCTGTGCGCGCGCCGACAAGGTAGACGCGCCGCGCCAGCCTGCGGCGGCGGAAGACCTGACGGGCGTGATCTCCCTGCATCCACAGCACCACTTCGAACACGCGCTGGAGGACCTCGCGGGCTGGGAACGGATCTGGGTGATCTTCTGGTTCCACCACAACAGGGGCTGGCGACCGAAGGTGCTGCCGCCGCGCAGCGACAGCGGGCGCAAGGGACTGTTCGCGACGCGCTCGCCGCACCGTCCGAATCCGCTGGGCCTGTCAGTGCTGCGCGTGGATCGCGTCGAGGGTCTCGATATCCATGTTCGCGACGTGGACCTGCTCGATGGCACGCCCGTGTTCGACATCAAGCCTTACGTCGCCTACACGGATGCCTTCCCGGATGCAGGTGGGGGCTGGCTCGCCGCGGATCCACGACCCGCGTATCGCGTGGCGTTCTCGGCAGAAGCCGACGCACAGCTGGACTGGATCGCGCCGCGGACCCCGTTGCCGCTGCGCGAACGGATCGAAACGACGCTGGCCCTGGGCCCGGCGCCGAACCCTTATCGGCGCATCAAGCCGCTGGCTGGCGGCCGCTCACGCCTGGCCGTGCAGGACTGGCGCGTGCTGTTCACGCATGAAGGCCTGCAGGTGACGGTGCTGCGGATCGAGTCCGGCTACAAGCTGTCCCAACTCGCCGAGTCGCTGCCGGATCCGGACGGCGTACTCGCCATACATCGCGCTTTCCGTGCGGGGTGGCCTGTCGCCTAGCGGACCCACTCGCGAAGCTGCAGCAGGTTGCCTTCGCAGTCGCAGCCATTGCGCATGCGGAAGCCCGGCCCTTGCCATGTTTCAGGAAAGAGCTCGCCACCGTTGCGTGCCATCGCGTCGGCCACGACATCAAGATCTGCGACAGACAGGAAAGGCTTGATGGCCGCCGCGGTGCGCGGCTCGGCGGCCGATCCGGCAACCGCCAGGGCCCGGAAAGCAGACGGGATCGCATGCAGGATGAACTGCGTATCCGCCGAGGCCAGCACCACATGCTCTGCATCAGCGACGCGACGCTGCAGGCCGAGCGCGGTTTCATAGAACGCGGCCAGTCGCTCCAGATCACAGGCGTAGATCACCACGCCGGTGCGTGCAGGCCCGCGGCGCGGCGCGGGAGCCTGCTCCGCCCGAGCCACGACAGACAGGAATTCGATCCGCGGCGACACGCCATAGACCTGCGTGACCTGCTCGCGCAATGCATCGTTGAAGAAGGCCTGCGCAGCGGCCGCGTCGTCCCAAAGGTAAAGGTTCACGGCCTCGCGCCGCGCGGCATCCACCGTGAAGGTCTTGGATCGCAGGCCGGGAATCTTTTCAAAACGCGGCGCAGCTTCGGCTGCAAAGCGGCCCAGCTGTGCAGCATCGAAGGCGTCGCCCAGCTCAAACGTCACGGTGACCACCATCATGGCGAGAGCTCCTTGCGGAAGAACAGGCTGTTCGGATCCGGCTGGTAGTCACCAAACGCGGCACAGGTCTGGAACCCGGTCGATTCGTAGAGCCGGATGGCCTCGGGCTGCAGGATGCCGGTTTCGAGCCACAGACAGCGACAGCCCTTGTCCAGGGCCGCCTGCTCC
>CANGMU010000081.1 GCA_947454665.1 Pseudomonadota bacterium
CTTGCGCTCCGGTGCGAAGGGGAACTCCGCGCCGGGGCCGAACACATGGCAGTGCGCGTCGACCGCGCCGGCCGGCAACACGAACTTCGGTTTCGCCGGACCGCTATACCAATCGAGCCAACCTGCGGTCTTGGTGAACACTTCAGCCACGATCAGGCCTCCACGCCGATGTAGGACAGGATGCCCTTCGCGGCCTCGCGGCCCTCGAAGACAGCCGTGACCACGAGGTCCGAGCCGCGCACCATGTCGCCACCGGCGAAGACCTTCGGGTTTGTCGTCTGGAAAGGCGTGGTCTTGGCCGCCGACACGCGCACGCGGCCATTGCCCTGCACGGCGACGTCATGCTGGCCGAACCAGTCAGCCGGGCTCGGATTGAAGCCGAAGGCGATGATCACGGCATCGGCCGGGATCACCTGCTCGGTGCCCGGGATGGCCTCGGCCAGGCGACGACCGCGCGGGCCCGGCGCGCCCAGGCGCGTCTCGACGACCTTCACGCCGGCAACCTTGCCGTCCTTTTCGACGAGCTCGATCGGCTGGCGGTTGAAGAGGAACTCGGCGCCCTCTTCCTTGCTGTTCTTGTAGTCGCGACGCGAGCCCGGCATGTTGTTTTCGTCGCGACGATAGGTGCAGGTCACCGACTCCGCACCCTGGCGCAAGGCCGTGCGGATGCAGTCCATGCCCGTGTCACCGCCGCCCAGCACGACGACCTTCTTGCCCTCGAGGTTCACCCAGGGCTTGCCGTCATCGATGCCCAGCGCCTTATTGCCGTTCGACACGAGGTAGGGCAGCGCTTCGTACACGCCGGGCAGGTCCTCGCCCGGGAAGCCGCCCTTCACGTACTTGTAGGTGCCCATGCCGAGGAACACGGCATCGAAATCCTTGAGCAGCTGTTCGAAGGCGATGTCCTTGCCGATCTCGACGCCGAGACGGAACTCGACGCCCATGCCTTCCATCACTTCGCGACGCTTCTCGACGATTTCCTTCTCGAGCTTGAACGCCGGGATGCCGAAGGTCAGCAGGCCGCCGATGCGCTCGTACTTGTCGAAGACGACCGGTTGGACGCCGTTGCGGACCAGGATGTCGGCGCAGCCAAGGCCGGCGGGACCCGCGCCGACGATCGCGACGCGCTTGGCCGTCTTCACGACGTTCGACATGTCCGGACGCCAGCCCTGCTTGAAGGCCTCGTCGGTGATGTATTTCTCGATCGAACCGATCGTGACGGCACCGAGGCCGTCGTTCAGCGTGCAGGCACCTTCGCAGAGACGGTCCTGCGGGCAGATGCGGCCGCAGACTTCAGGCAGCGAATTGGTCTTGTGCGACAGCTCGGCGGCCTCGAAGAGGTTGCCTTCGTTGATGAGCTTCAGCCAGTTCGGGATGTAGTTGTGCACCGGGCACTTCCACTCGCAGAACGGGTTGCCGCAGGAAAGGCAACGACCCGCCTGCTGCGAGGCCGCGGGCGCCTCGAAGGGGGCATAGATCTCCTTGAACTCCTTGACGCGGATCTCGACCGGGGTCTTTTCCGGGTCGTGCCGCGGGATGTCCAGGAATTGGAGGTTCTTGTCAGCCATTACGCGGCCCTGCTCAGGTTCTCAACCAAGGATTTCAGCGATGCGGCCTTCGGCTTCACGATCCAGAAGCGGCCGATGTACGTGCGGAAGTTGCGCAGGATCTCCGCGCCCCAGGCACTGCCCGTCTCCGCGACGTGCTTTTCGATGAGGTGCTGCAGATGCTGCAGGTTCGCCTGCATGCCCTCCGGCGTGATGCGATGGATGTCGATCAGCTCGTGGTTGTAGCGGTCGACGAAGTCGCGATCCATGTCCAGCACATAGGCGAAGCCACCCGTGAAGCCGGCACCGAAGTTCACGCCCGTGCGGCCCAGCACGCAGACCACGCCGCCGGTCATGTATTCGCAGCAATGGTCGCCCGCGCCTTCGATGACGGCGACGGCGCCCGAGTTGCGCACGGCGAAACGCTCGCCGGCCTGGCCAGCCGCATAGAGCTCGCCGCCCGTCGCGCCGTACAGGCAGGTGTTGCCCATGATCACGGTGTCCTTCGCAACGAAGCCCGCTTCACGAGGCGGCTTCAGCACGAGCTTGCCCGAAGCCATGCCCTTGCCGACGTAGTCGTTGGCATCGCCCTCGAGCGTCATGTGCAGGCCGCCGGCGTTCCACACGCCGAAGCTCTGGCCCACCGAACCGCGCAGCTGCACGGTCAGCGGCGACTTCACCATGCCGTAGTTGCCCCAGCGACGGGCGATTTCACCCGACACGCGCGCACCGACGGAGCGGTTGTAGTTGTGGACGTCGTAGCTCCACTCACCACCGGTCGCGGACTCGATGGAACCGAGCATGTCGACGACCATCTTCTCCGCGAGCTCACCCTTGTCGAAGGGCGGGTTCTTGGGTTCGACGCAGAACTGCGGACCATCCTTCGGCAGGCCGTCATCCGAGATCAGCGGCGACAGGTCGAGGCGACGCTGGCGCGGCGACTGGCCTTCGGCGGCCTTCAGGTATTCCACGCGGCCGATCAGCTCGGCCATGCTGCGCACGCCCACCTCCGCCATGATTTCGCGGCATTCCTGCGCGACGAAGCGGAAGTAGTTGATGACCATTTCCGGCAGACCGATGAAATACTTCGTGCGAAGCACTTCGTTCTGCGTAGCGACGCCCGTGGCGCAGTTGTTCAGGTGGCAGATGCGCAGGTACTTGCAGCCCAGCGCCACCATCGGCGCGGTGCCGAAGCCGAAGCTCTCGGCGCCGATGATCGCGGCCTTGATCACGTCGAGGCCGGTCTTCAGGCCGCCGTCGGTCTGCACGCGCACGAGGTGGCGCATGTTGTTCCGTCGCAGCGTCTGGTGCGTCTCGGCAAGGCCCAGCTCCCACGGCGATCCGGCGTACTTGACCGACGTGATCGGGCTCGCGCCCGTGCCGCCGTCATAACCGGAGATCGTGATGAGGTCGGCATAGGCCTTGGCGACGCCGGCGGCGATCGTGCCGACGCCCGGTTCCGCGACGAGCTTCACCGAGACCAGCGCCTGCGGATTGACCTGCTTGAGGTCGAAGATCAGCTGCGCGAGGTCCTCGATCGAATAGATGTCGTGGTGTGGCGGCGGCGAGATGAGACCGACACCAGGCCGCGCGTAGCGCAGCTTGGCGATCATGTCGTTCACCTTGTCGCCGGGCAGCTGTCCGCCCTCGCCGGGCTTGGCGCCCTGCGCGACCTTGATCTGCAGCACCTCGGCATTGACGAGGTAATGCGGCGTGACGCCGAAACGGCCCGACGCGATCTGCTTGATCTTGGAGTTCTTCTCCGTGCCGTAACGCACCGGATCCTCGCCGCCCTCGCCCGAGTTCGAGCGCGCGCCGAGCCGGTTCATCGCAATCGCGAGCGCCTCGTGCGCTTCCGGCGACAGCGCACCGAGCGACATGCCCGCGCTGTCGAAGCGCGCGATGATGGCTTCGATCGATTCCACTTCTTCAAGCGGCACGGGCTTGCCCGTGGGCGCCAGTGACAGCAGGTCACGCAGCGTCGAGGCCTGACGCTCGTTCACGAGCTTGGCGAAGGTCTTGTAGTGCGCGTAGTCGCCCGACATCACGGCAGCCTGCAGCGTGCCGATCACGTCCGGGTTGTACATGTGGTATTCGCCGCCGTGCACATACTTCAGCAGGCCACCGTGCTCGACGGACTGCATCTGGTTCCAGGCGCGCTTGGCCAGGTATTCCTGGTCTTCCTGCAGGTCCTCGAAATTCGAGCCCTCGATGCGGCTCGTCGTGCCATGGAAGCAGAGCGAAACCACGCTCGACGACAGTCCGACGATCTCGAACAGCTGGCCACTGCGGTAGCTGGCGATCGTCGAGATGCCCATCTTCGACATGATCTTGTAGAGGCCCTTGCGGATGGCCTTGCGATAGCTGCGGCCCAGCTCGGCGCGCTGGTTGGCGTCGAGCTTCACCTCGCCCTTGCGCATCATGTCGAACAGCGTCTGGTACGCCATGTACGGGTAGACGCAGGTCGCGCCGTAACCGATGAGGCAGGCGAAGTGGTGCGGATCACGCGCCGTGCCGGTCTCGACGATGATGTTGCACTTGCAGCGCAGGCCCAGGCGCACCAGATGGTGATGGATCGCGCCGGTCGCGAGCAGCGCATGCACGGGAATCTTGCCGCGCACGAGGTATCGGTCGGACAGCAACAGCACCAGCGTGCCATCGCGCACGGCAGCCTCGGCCTCGCGGCACAGGCGGCGCAACGCGACTTCCAGGCCCTCGGCCGGGTCGTACTGCAGGTCGATGAAAGCGTTGGTCACGCCCTCGTCGGTCATGGAGATGATCTGGCGCAGCTTGCGCTGCGAGAGCACCGGCGAATTCAGCACGATCTGCTTCGCATGCGCCGGAGACGGATGGAAGACGTTCATCTCCGGTCCGATCTCTGTCTGCAGCGACATGACGATCGACTCGCGCAGCGGATCGATCGGCGGGTTGGTCACCTGCGCGAACTGCTGGCGGAAATAGTCATAGAGGTTGCGCTGCTGGTGCGAAAGCACCGACAGCGGCGTGTCATCGCCCATCGAGCCCACGGCTTCGCTTTCGTCACGCGCCAGCACGCGGATGATCTCGTCGCGCTCTTCAGCCGTGATGTTGAACATCTTGCGGAAGACGTTCAGCGTCTCACGGTCGAAAGGCTCGGCGGCCAGCGACGGATCGATGAGGTCCGACTCGAGGTACTTCACGCCCTTCTTGAGCCAGGCCTGGTAGGGATGACGGACCTTCAGCAGGTTGTCGATCTCGGCGTTCTCGAGCAGGGAGCCGGTCTGCAGGTCCAGCGCCAGCATCTGTCCGGGACCCATGCGGCCCTTGCGGACCACGTCTTCCGGCTTGTAATCCCAGACGCCGATTTCCGAGGCAATCGTCAGGTGACGGTCCTTGGTGATGACGTAGCGCGCCGGGCGCAGGCCATTGCGATCGAGCGCACAGGCCACGTAACGACCATCGGTCAGCACGACGCCGGCCGGGCCATCCCAGGGCTCCATGTGCGCCGCGTAAAACTCGTAGAACGCACGCAGTTCCGGGTCGATCGTATCGACCGACTGCCAGGCCGGCGGCATCAGCAGGCGCATCGCCTGCATGACGTCGAGGCCGCCCATCACGAGCACCTCGAGCATGTTGTCGAGGCTCTGCGAATCCGAGCCGTGCAGGCTCACGAGCGGCAGGATGTCGTGCAGGTCCGGCAGCAGCGGCGAGCGGAAGATCGGACCGCGGGCCACGGCCCAACTGCGGTTCGCTTCGATCGTGTTGATCTCGCCGTTGTGCGCGAGCATGCGGAAGGGGTGCGCCAGGCGCCACTGCGGCAGCGTGTTGGTCGAGAAGCGCTGGTGGAAGATCGCCACCGAAGCTTCGACGCGCGGATCCTGCAGGTCCTTGAAGAAGTCCGTCAGGTGCTGCGGCATGACCATGCCCTTGAACACGATCGTGCTCGAGGACAGGCTGGGCAGGTAGAACACCGGGTCGCTCGCTTCAAGACGGCGCTCGGCGCGACGACGCGCAAGGAAGAGCTTGCGGTTGAACTCATCCTCTTCCATTTCGTCGCCGGGGGCGCTGACGTAGATCTGCTCGATGAGGGGCAGCGTCTTGAGCGCTTCAGCGCCGCAGGCTTCCGTGTCAGTCGGCAGCACACGCCAGCCGGAGACGACGAGGCCCTCGCGCAGGACCTGGGCTTCCAGTTCGGCGCGAGCGGTGTCCGCGAGACCCGGATCCGTGTTGAGGAAGACATTGCCGACGGCAAAGAGGTGGCCGAGCTTGATGCCGGCGTCGCCCGCGATGGCGCGCAGGAATTTCTCCGGCTTCTTGAGCAGGAGGCCGCAGCCGTCGCCGGTCTTGCCGTCCGCCGCGATGGCACCGCGGTGCGTCAGGCGGTTCAGGGAAGAGATGGCCGTTTTGACCAGCCAGTTGCTGGGCTGGTCATCGAGGTTGGCGATCAGGCCAAAACCGCAGCTGTCCTTTTCGTAGGACTCCCGGTACAGGCCGCGCGACGTTTCCGAACTCATCGTCTCACCTTTCACCGGAGGCCCAAACGCGCAAGGCACACAAGTCCTTCGCCACAGGCCCCCGCCTATAACGCTTTTCTAATCAATCACTTACAGCTTAGGAGCCGCGTGTCTGGCGACGTCGCACAGAGGACTCCGAACACTGAATGATACCGGCATGGCGCGTCGGGTCAATTTTCCGCTGCCGGCCAGGGGGATTTTTTTACATCCAAAGTATTGCATCGGGGGGGCGATGGTCTTAACTTTCGCCCCGCGTTGCGAGGTGTGGTGCCGCTCGTGACGTCCAGAAATGGTTGTCAGGACCCCTTGGAGGTGTGGCGACTTTAATGAAAATGAGCAAACTGTCGGCTGACTCTGACCCTGGACCCCGTTTGATTCGGGTCAACCAGTATCTCGAAAAGAATTTCCCCGACTTTTTTGCCGAGGCCCGCTTCCAGGTGGGCAATGACGACTACTACCTCTACAGCCGGTTTGGCCAGTATCTGGCCCGTTCCATCGAGCATCGCAAGACGCCCCGGAACAAGATCAACCGCGGCTTCACCGTACTGAACAAGATGGCCCGGGCCTCCACCAAGGACCCCGAGATTCGCAGCATGATGGTCTCCGGTCCGCTGGAAGCCATCGTGGACGCACCACTGGCCCGCCAGCTGGCCATGAAGCGCCTGTCCCCTGTCGCACAGAGCTACCTCGAGAGCCTCTGCGAGTAAGCGCTGGCCTCTCCTGACGAGGCCGACTACGCCCCGGCGCGGCAACGCACCGGGGCGTTTTCATTCGGGGCATAAAAAAAGCGCCGCGGTCTTGCGAACACGGCGCTCAAGAATGCGATACCACCAAGGGGGGGGGACGGTGATTCGCGAGCTGTCAGCGATGACTGCTTGGTCTGAATAAAGCAAACGCCGTGCCAACGAAAAGAGCCTCTGCGCCCCTTCCAGGCCTGCCCGCCGCTTGGCGGAGTCATCGCCCTGCACCGATTGAGTCACCGCGCACCACGTTGGTGCACGAAACCCAGCTCGGCCGTGGCCGTCAGGGTCGATAGACGACGCAGGCTTCTTGGGCTGCCTTCAGTCGATCGCAAAGCTTGCGGGCTGCGGCCTCGTTCGGTTGCGGCACGCGCAGGCGGAACACATCGACAGCTCCAGCACGACCGGCAATAACCTGATGGGACTGACCACCCCAGGCGGCTTTGTGGGCCTTGTCGAGCATCGCCCAGGCCGCTTCGGCTTTCTTCTTCGAAGAAAAGGCGCCCAGCTGGACCCCGAATCCCGAAGCAGGCGCCGGTGCCGCTGACTTCTTCCCGGGCGCCTTCTTCTCAACGGGCTTGGCCGGTGGCGCGGGCGGCGGCGCGGGAGCCACCGGCGCGGCAACCGGCTCCGCAACCGGCGAGGCAACCGGCGAGGCAACCGGCGAGGCAACCGGCGTCGCCGGCGTCAGCGAGAAATTCTCGATGCGGACACGGGCCTCCTGCGCCCACTTGCCTTCCGGGTAGCGCGCCAGGAACTGCTGGTAGCCCATCTGCGAATCCGTGACGGTCGCGGATTGCCAGGCCTCGTCCTCGGCCAGCTGCGCCAGTCGCAGCGTGGCCTCCTTGCCATGCGCACTGCCCGGATACTGCTTGAGGAACTGGCCATACGACGCGCTGGTGTCGGCAGCCTGCGCGCCGCGCCAGTCATCGGCTTCCCGGCTGCAACCGGACAGGCCCAGGATCAGCGCGAGCATTGACCCGGCAAAAGCCGTCGCACGAAAGGCATGTTGCGTCATCGTCGATCCTCAAAGCAGCGATCGCTGCAGTCAGCCGATTGTACCGACGTCCCCCTGCGACACACGCCGGGCAGCGGCCATCGTTTCGATTACGAAATGATTGGCCCAGGACGGACGGCCCACGCGCTCCAGGAAGCCTGTGTGGCCGCCATGTCGCGTCACATGGACGCGCAGTCGCGGTCCGTGCGCGAGCCGCGCCAGATCGGCCACGGGAATGATCGGGTCGTCCTCGGCCGTGAGGATCACGGCGGGTGCGGCCAGCGTCTCGAGACGGCGACCGGTGATGGCATACCCCTGCAGGTAGTCATCCATGTGCCGGTACTCCGTGTTGCGGACGACCAGCTCGGCCGTCATCCGCCGCAGGTCGGCAAGCTGCAGCAAGTTGCCGAAATCATGGTCCTGCGGCCACAGCTGTTGCTTGCGACGCAGCGAGGCCGACCACTTCAGGACGAAATAGCGGCGGTAGACGACCCAGTCACGCTCGAGCGCGTCGAGCGTGCGCGCCGGATCCAGCACCGGTGAAACGGCGATGACGCCGCCAAGGCCCCAGCCTGCGGCTTCGGGCAAGGCGGCAGCCCGCAGCATAAAGTTGCCGCCGAGCGAAAAACCGACGAGCCAGAGTTCGCGGCCGGGGTATTGCCGGCAGAGCGAACCGATCGCACCGGCCACTTCCGGGAGGAGACAGGAATGGAACAGGCCGCGGTTCAGGTGCTGCGTGTCGCCATGGTCACGAAGGTTCAGGCGCACCACCTCCGCACCCGAAGCGAACAGGTCCTGGCCGAGCGACAGCATATAAGCCGCGTCGGCGCTGCCCTCCCAACCATGCAGGAGCACAACGAGACGACCATCGGGCTGCGACGGCGCGGCATGGAACGCCTGCAGCCGGACGCCGTCGCCGCAGTCGACGATCAGCGACGCACTGGCCGCCAGCAAAGGTGCGGCACGTCGACGCATCAGCCGACGCTGCAGCGGCAGGCTGGGATAGATGGACTGGAAGTGCCGGTTGCGCAGCCACCGGCCCGGTTCGTAGGGCCTCAAGGCGTTACCGCCACCGCACTTCGACGCGGCTGTTCTGGGCAGCCGCTGCGTTCCACTCCGCGGCCGTCGTCGCGCCGAGACCCGTTTCAGGGTACGGGCGCAACAGGGCATCGGCGGGACCATTCGTCACCGACAGCGTGATGCCGTCGCCATGCAGCTTGCGGAACTCCGCCACCATCGC
>CANGMU010000082.1 GCA_947454665.1 Pseudomonadota bacterium
CGCCCCCGTGCCCACCTTTGCCGTCGGCGCCATGACAGGGCAGGCAGGCCTGCTGGAAGATCTGCGCACCGGATGCTGCACCGGTTCCGGCCGGCGCCTGCGCCGTCGCGGTCACAGCCGGCGCTGTGGCCGGACGGGCCTCCGTGTCACGCTCCTTGGCGGGCGGCAGCGTGCCGTCAAGACTGAACAGCCAGACGCTGTCGCCTTTTGCGGTCCCGGCCAGCACGCTGCCTGCCGAATAAGCGACGACGTACTGCTTGCCGCCATGCTCGAAGACGCTCGGGACGGCGTTCATGCCGGCGCCGGTCTGGAACTGCCAGAGCATCCTGCCGTTGTCCGAATCGAGCGCGGTGAGGCGCCCGTCATTGCGGCCGACGAACACAAGGCCGGCGGCCGTCGCCACCGAACCGCTGTAGCATTGGTCCAGCCAGCGCTGACGCCACACGAGGCGGTTCGTACGCACATCCAGTGCTGCGAAGATGCCGCTGCGAGGCAGCGCCGCGAAGCCCACTGCCCCACCGAGATAGGTCTTGCCCACTGGCGGCGGCTCATTGTCCACATGCCCACCGGTAAAGTTGCCAGGCACATCGGACGCGCAGACAAAGAGCTGGTGACGCACTGGATCGTAGGAGCTCGGCGGCCAGTTGGCGCCGCCGAACAGGCTCGGGCTGGCGATCACGCCCTGGTCTCCAAAGAACGGCGTGAAGATGCGCCCGCCATTCACCAGCACATGACCTTCCGGCGGAATATCCACCTGCTGGGGAACGATGGCGTCACCGCGCGGATAAGGCTGCGTGGCGGCCGTGGCCTGTCTCGGTTCCTGCGGTACCGGTCGCTCATCGATGCCGATCAGCGGCTTGCCCGTGACGCGGTCGAGCAGGTAGGCCCAACCCGTCTTGCCCACCTGTGCCAGGCCCTTGCGCGGCATGCCATCGATCGTGGCATCGAACAGCACGACAGGGTTGGGCGCGTCGTAATCCCAGATGTCGTGATGCACCTCCTGGAAGTGCCAGCGGTATTTGCCGGTGCGCGCTTCAAGCGCGACGATCGACGCGGTGAAAAGGTTGTCGCCGGGACGACCCGCGCCGTTGAAGTCCGGGCTGGGGTTGCCGGTCGAGAAATAGAGCAGACCGAGCTCCGGATCCACGGCCGGTGTCTGCCAGACGGTACCGCCGCCCCGCTTCCAGGCATCGCTGTTGGCCGGCCAGCTGTCGTGACCGACCTCACCCGGACCGGGCACCGTATAGAACGTCCACAGCGGCTTGCCGTTGCGCGCGTCGAAGGCCTTGACCCGCCCCCGCACGCCATTTTCCGCACCTGCAAAGCCGGTGATCACCATACCGTCGACGTAGAGCGGCGCACCGGTGATCGCGAAGCCATCCTGCCAGCGCTCGGCCTGGACCGACCACAGCTCACGACCGGTCCGCTCGTCGAGTGCGACAAGGCGCCCGTCCAGCGTGCCGAAGAACAGCTTGCCGTCCCCCAGACCGGCGCCACGATTCGTCCAGCCACAGCAGACCGTCGAGATCGCAGGATCAAGCCGCGCGGCGTACTGCCAGAGGATGGCGCCCGTTGCGATGTCCAATGCAAAGACATCGTTCGCACCCGTGACGATGAACACCTTGCCGTCATGGACGATCGGCTGCGCAGACCCCGAGTACTGCGGACCCACACCGGAACCACCCAGATGGGTCCGCCATACGCCCTTCAGTTGGGCGACGTTCAGGCGATCGATGGAGGTCAGCGGCGAATAGCGCTGGTTGAAGTAGTTGCCGCCATTGGTCCGCCAGCCATCACGCGGAGGCTGGGTCAGTGCAGCAGACGAGAAAGCATTTGGCTTCTGCTCTGCAGCCACGATCCCCTGAAGCCCAACGCCCAGGATCGCGGAAGCGACGAAGAGGAAGAGCCTGCGGCCATGCGCTGAAATTCGTGGCAGGCCATCGCGGCAGTCCGGCATCTGTTTAGTGAACATCTTGATCCGCCCCTCGCAGCATTCACGCGCATCTTCGCATGGTCGGCAGGATTTCTGATGCCGCGCCAGGCGCAGTACCTGGCGTCAACGAAACAGGATGCAGGGTCAGCGTGATGCCCCGGGACGCCGTCATGGCTATCCACTTCGAGACTCGGCGAAGTGGAATGGTCGGGGCGAGAGGATTTGAACCTCCGACCCCTTGCACCCCATGCAAGTGCGCTACCAGGCTGCGCCACGCCCCGACCGGGCGAACTTTCAAACAAACGCGGTGGGGAATTTACCGCGGGGTGCGAATCCTACATCAGCGACGAAGGATCTTCAGGATTTCCTCGAGCTCGCCACGCAGCTGCTTGACGATCTGCTGGCTCTGGCTCACATCGCTGCGTGCTTCTTCGCCGCCGAGCTTCTGGCGCGCACCACCGATCGTGAAGCCCTCTTCGTAAAGCAGGCTGCGGATCTGGCGGATGATGATGACATCCTGCCGTTGGTAATAACGGCGGTTGCCACGGCGCTTGACGGGCTTGAGCTGCGGGAACTCCTGCTCCCAATAACGCAGCACATGCGCCTTCACGGCGCAGAGGTCGCTGACCTCGCCAATCGTGAAGTACCGCTTGCCGGGGATTGCCGGCAGTTCGTTATTGTTCCGGGGTTCCAACATAGGCTTCGACGCGTGCCTTGAGCTTTTGGCCAGGACGGAAGGTCACCACGCGACGCGCGCTGATGGGGATCTCCTCGCCCGTCTTCGGGTTGCGTCCGGGACGCTGGTTCTTGTCACGCAGGTCGAAATTGCCGAAGCCCGAGAGCTTCACCTGCTCGCCGGACGACAGGGCGCCGCGCACCTCTTCGAAGAAGAGGTCCACCAGTTCCCGTGCTTCACGCTTGTTGAGGCCCAGCTGGTTGAATAGCGCTTCCGCCATTTCAGCTTTGGTCAGAGCCATCGTTATTCTCGTGCCTTCGCGTCCAGATGCTGCTTCAGGTCGTCGGCGATACCGGCCACCAACTGGTCGGCCTCGTCGTCCTTCAGCGTCCGGGTATTATCTTGGAAAATCAAGCCGAAAGCGACACTCTTTCGACCGGATTCTATTCCGGGCCCCTGGTAGACGTCGAAGACACGCAGCTCGCGCAACAAACTCCCCCCGGCAACAGTAGCACGGGCGCGGAGCGCGCTTAAAGGCGTGGCTTCCGGCAAGTTCAGCGACAAATCACGGCGAACCTGCGGGAAACGCGAAATGCCGCTGGCCTTCGGCACTTCATGGCGCGTGGCCTCGAGCAGATCCAGCTCGAACAGCAGCGGTGCCGAAGGCAGATCCAGCTCGCGGACGAGCTGCGGATGCAGTTCACCCAACCAGCCCAGAACCACTCCGCACCGCTTCACGGACGCTGAGCGGCCCGGATGCAGGCAGGCAGGTGATTCTAAAGTGAATTCAATATCTTGTAGAGCATTACTAAAGCTGAGTATCGCCAAGACATCCGACTTCAGATCGAAGAAATCGGAATCCTCAGCCTTGGCGCCCCACTGTTCGGGCACGCGTGCGCCGAGGCGGATGCCAGCGATGCGGCGCGTCTCGCGGACGGCGCCCTGCCCCTGCTTCTCGAACACCGCGCCCAGTTCGAACAGGCGCACGCGCTCCTGCTGGCGACGCTGGTTCTCGATGACGCCCTTCAACAGGCCCGGCCACAGCGACGTGCGCATCACGGCCAGGTCGGCGGCGATCGGATTGGCGAGCCGCACCGGATCGCTGCCCGGGAACAGCCGCTGCTGCATCGCCGGGTCGACGAAGGCGTAATGAATCGCTTCCTGGTAGCCGCGGGCCACCAGCGTCTCGAGGATCACGCGCTCGTCGATGATCGATTCCGGGCGACTGCGGAACCGCTGCGGCAGCGGCGCCGGCACTTCTGGCACGCGGTCATAGCCGATCACGCGCACCGCCTCCTCGATGAGGTCCGGTTCGATGTTGATATCGAAGCGCCAGGAGGGCGGCGTGACCTGCCAGCCTTCGGCAACGGCGACAACCTTCATCTGCAGCGCACGCAGCGCCTGCTCGACCTCGGCATCCGGCAGCGCCGTGCCCACCAGGCGGGCCAGCTTGCTTCGACGCAGCAGCTGTACAGGACGCGCCGGGCACAGCGACGCGTCGCCCGCGACCTGTACCGGGCCTGCCGAGCCACCGCAGAGTTCAAGGATGAGGGCCGTTGCGCGCTCCATTGCGCGCTCCTGCCCGGCAGGATCCACACCGCGCTCGAAGCGCTGGCTGGCGTCGGTCTGCAGGCCGAAGCGGCGACCACGGCCAGCAATGGCATCGGGCATGAAGAACGCCACCTCGAGCAGCACGTCCGTGGCGACCTCGGTGATCGACGTGCCCGCGCCACCCATGACGCCGGCAAGGCCGATGGCACGCTCGTCATCGGCGATCACGAGAATGTCCGGCTGCATCTCGATGGTGCGGCCGTCCAGCAACTCGAGCGTCTCGCCGGCGCGCGCCATGCGCACGTGCATCGCGCCCTTGAGGCGCTGGCGCTCATAGGCATGCATCGGCTGGCCGAGCTCGATCATCACGTAGTTCGTGACGTCCACGACGGGGCTGATCGGGCGCAGGCCGGCGCGACGCAGCCGTTCCTGCATCCATTCCGGCGTCGTGCGCGTGTTGTCGATCCCCTGCAGCACGCGACTCAGGAATCGCGGTGCAGCCACGGGTGCATCGACTATGACGGGATGCGTGACGGCATTCGCGGCCGCGACAGGCGCGAGCGCAGGACCGGTCAACGGCAGGCGCAGCAGCGCAGACACTTCGCGTGCGATGCCCTGCACGGACATCGCATCACCGCGGTTCGGGTAGACGCTGACTTCGATAATGACGTCGTCGAGGTCCAGGTGTTCGCGCAGCGAACGACCCAGTAGCGCATCGTTGGAGAGTTCGAGGATGCCTTCGTTCGCCGCGGAGAGTTCAAGCTCCCGCGCCGAGCACAGCATGCCGAAGGATTCGATACCGCGAAGCTTCGCGGGCTTGATCTTGAAGTCGCCCGGCAGTACGGCGCCCACCTGCGCGAGCGCGACCTTGATGCCGGCGCGCGCGTTGGGCGCACCGCAGACGATCTGCAGCGGTTCACCACTGCCGACGGAGACCTTGCACACGCGAAGCTTGTCGGCCTGCGGATGCTGCACGGCCTCCAGGATCTCGGCGACAACAACACCGCTGAAGGCGGGCGCCGCAGGCGTCACGCTTTCGACTTCGAAGCCGGCAAGCGTCAGGCGGCTGGCAAGCTCCGCGGGCGGCAGGGACAGCGAGACCCAGTCCTTGAGCCAGGAAAGCGGCAGTTTCATCAGCGTGTCCCCGGGGTGTCAGCCCCCGCGGAATTGCCGCAGGAAGCGCAGGTCGTTTTCGAAGAAGAGACGCAGGTCGTTCACGCCATAGCGCAGCATGGCGAGGCGATCGATGCCCATGCCAAAGGCATAGCCGGTGTAACGCTCCGGATCGACGCCGCAAGACGCGAGCACATTCGGATGCACCATGCCGCAGCCGAGGACCTCGATCCAGCCGGTGTGCTTGCACAGCCGGCAGCCGGCGCCACCGCATTCGACACAGGTGATGTCGACTTCGGCGGAAGGTTCGGTGAACGGGAAATAAGAGGGACGCAGGCGCATGGCCAGGTCCTTCTCGAAGAAGGCTTCCATGAAGCCATGCAGGATGGACTTCAGCTGCGCGAAGCTTACATCGGTGTCCACGAGCAGGCCTTCGACCTGGTGGAACATCGGCGTGTGCGTCGCATCCGAATCCATGCGATAGACGCGGCCCGGTGCGATGACGGCCAGCGGTAACTTGCCGGCAGCGGCCTTCAGCGCGCGGATCTGCACGGGCGACGTGTGGGTGCGCAGCAGTGCGCCATCCATCGCCTGCCCGGGCTCGATGTAGAACGTGTCATGCATCGCACGCGCCGGATGGTTGGCCGGGACGTTCAATGCGGTGAAGTTGTGGAAGTCGTCTTCGATTTCCGGGCCCTGGGCCACGGTGAAGCCGACATCGCCGAAGAGCTTTTCGATGCGCAGGCGCGCACGCGTCACCGGATGCAATCCACCCGGCTGTTCGCCGCGTCCATCGAGCGTGACGTCGACGCGGCCGGCCGCCAGCTTCGCGGCCACGGCCGCCTGTTCGAGCACGGCATGCCGGGCATCGAGTGCCACCTGCACCACCTGCTTGGCCTCGTTGATGCGAGCGCCCGCAGCGGGACGTTCGGCGGCCGGAAGGCCACCGAGGGATTTCAGCTGTTCGGTGAGGAGGCCCTTTTTACCGAGCCAATGGACCCGCGCTTCATCGAGCCGGGCCAGATCCGCGCTCGCGGAGATGTCCGCGAGCGCACGCTCGGTGAGCGCCTGGAGGGATTCCATGAGGGTCCCTTCCGGGGATCCGCTGACGCGCAGATGCGCGTCAGGCAGCCTTCAGATGGGCCTTGGCCTGCTCGACGATGGCGGCAAACGCGGCCGCATCGTGCACGGCGAGATCCGCGAGGACCTTGCGGTCGATGCGGATGCCGGCCTTCAGCAGCCCGTTGATCAGGCGGCTGTACGACAGGCCGTGCAGGCGCGCGCCCGCATTGATGCGCGTGATCCAGAGCGAACGGAAGACGCGCTTCTTCTGGCGGCGATCGCGGTACGCGTACTGGCCGGCCTTGATGACCGCCTGCTTCGCAACGCGATAGATCTTGCGACGGGCGTTGTAGTAGCCCTTCGCCTTGTTGAGAACTTTCTTGTGACGGCGTCCCGCAGTGACGCCACGCTTTACTCGTGCCATGGTTTACCTCGCGAGATGATCAAAGATGGGGCAGCAGCTGAACCAGCCGGCCGACATCGCTCTCGTGGACGAGGCTCGAACCACCCGAACGCAGCTGACGCTTCGTCTTGCGGGCCTTGTGGCCGAGATTGTGGCGGCGACCAGACGAGTAGGACTTGTAGCCCTTTGCCGTCTTGCGAAAACGCTTGGCCGCGGCCCGGTTGGTCTTCAACTTGGGCATCTTTCACTCCTTGCAGTTATGTAGCCCCGGTCACAGGCCCACCCATTCATCACAGGGTGGCATCCGTTCGCGGGCGGACCTCGCTGCGCGCCTCTACTGACGCGTAGTCGCGGTCACTTCTTCTTTGGCGAAAACACCATGACCATCTGCCGGCCTTCCATGAGCGGGTTCTGCTCGACCACCGCGTGAGCGGCGAGGTCGGCGGAGACCCGCGCAAGAAGCTTGCGACCGATATCCTGATGCGCCATTTCACGGCCTCGGAAACGCAGGGTTACCTTGGCCTTGTCACCCTCGGTCAGGAAGCGGATCAGATTACGCAGCTTGACCTGGTAATCGCCCTCTTCCGTACCGGGACGAAACTTCACTTCCTTCACCTGGATCTGCTTCTGCTTGCGCTTGGCAGAGTGGGCTTTCTTGTTCTGTTCGAACAGGTACTTGCCAAAATCCATCACACGAACAACGGGCGGCTCGGCAGTCGGAGAAACCTCAACGAGGTCGAGACCCGCTTCAGTGGCCATTGCCAGGGCTTCCATGCGCCCCATGACACCGGCCTGCTCGCCTTCGGCGTCGATCACACGCAGCATGGGCGACGTGATCTCGTCATTGCGCCGAATGCGCTTCGTGGATGTAGCGATAAGTCAGTCCTCCAAAACAGTACGCCCGCGGCTGTCGAGCTCGATGCGCAGGCGTTCCATGAACGTCTCGAGCGCCATCGTGCCCAGATCCTTGCCGTTGCGGGAACGTACGGAAACCAGGTTCGCTGCCACTTCCTTGTCGCCCGCGACCAGAAGGTACGGGACGCGTTGCAGCGTGTGCTCGCGGATCTTAAAGCCGACCTTCTCGTTGCGCAAGTCCGACACCGCCCTAAAGCCCTGAGTTTTAAGGGCTTCCGTGGCGTGCTTTACGTAGTCCGCCTGCTTGTCGGTAATCGGCATCAGCACGGCCTGCACCGGCGCCAGCCAGGCCGGCAGACGGCCGGCATGGTGCTCGAGCAGGATCGCGAAGAAGCGCTCCAGCGAGCCAAACATGGCGCGATGCAGCATGACCGGCGACTGCTTGGCGCCGGCCTCGTCGATGTAATGAGCGCCGAGGCGGCCCGGCAGGTTCAGGTCGACCTGCAGCGTGCCGCACTGCCAGTCCCGCCCGATGGCGTCCCGCAGCACGAATTCGAGTTTGGGGCCGTAGAAGGCGCCCTCGCCCGGGTTCAGGGTGTATTCGATGCCCGCCGCGCTGGCCGCCGCCTTGAGGGCCGCCTCGGCCTTGTCCCAGACGGCGTCTTCGCCGACGCGCTTGGCCGGCCGGTCCGAGAACTTGATGCGGACGTCGTCGAAGCCGAAGTCCTTGTAGGTGTCCAGGATCAGCTGCGTGACCTTCACCGACTCCTCGGTGATCTGGTCCTGCGTGATGAAGATGTGGGCGTCGTCCTGGGTGAAGGCCCGCACGCGCATCAGGCCGTGCAGCGCGCCCGAGGGCTCGTAGCGGTGCACCTTGCCGAATTCGGCGAAGCGCAGCGGCAGGTCGCGATAGCTGCGGATGCCCTGCTTGAAGATCTGAACGTGGCCCGGGCAGTTCATCGGCTTGATCGCGTACAGCCGGTCATCCGGCGTGCGCGTCAGGAACATGTTCTCGCCGAACTTCTCGAGGTGGCCGGACTGCTGCCACAGCGTGGCGTCCATGATCTCGGGCGCGTTCACTTCCTCGAAACCGTACCGCTCCTGCACATCGCGCATGTAGGCGATCAGGCGCTGGAAGATCGCCCAGCCCTTCGGGTGCCAGAACACGGCGCCCGGCGCTTCTTCCTGCATGTGGAAGAGGTCCAGCTCGCGGCCGATCTTGCGGTGGTCTCGCTTCTCGGCTTCCTCGAGGCGGGTCAGGTAATCCTTGAGGTCCTGCTCCTTGGCCCAGGCCGTGCCATAGATGCGCTGGAGCATCTCGTTGCGTGAATCGCCGCGCCAATAGGCACCTGCGACCTTCATCAGCTTGAAGACCTTCAGCTTGCCGGTCGACGGCACGTGC
>CANGMU010000083.1 GCA_947454665.1 Pseudomonadota bacterium
ACATGGAATCAAACATGAAGCGCGTAGCGCTTTCCGCCGTGGACCCGGCCCCGCCAAGCAGCTGCCGGCCCTGCCAGAAATGAATATCGATGTCGGTGCACTCCGCCGCCTCGAGCAGGTGACGAATGCGTTCCGGATCATCGAGCGAAAACGGACCAGGCGTCCCGGGCACGGGCGCAGGCATATCGATGTGATTGCGCAGGATGCCCATCAGTCCGGCGACCCAGGGGTTGCCCTTGGCAGGCGCCCAGACGGCCAGGTCGACGCGACCACCCGGACGCAGCATGGGCCCGAAGTTCCGGAAGGCTGCGACCGGGTCGGCAAAGAACATCACGCCGAAGCGCGAAAAAAGCCGGTCGTAAGGTGCAGCGGGCAGCTGCACGGTGGCCGCGTCGGCAGCAAGAAAGTCGATGTTGGAGAGCCCTTCCGACCGAGCGCGCCGGGTGGCCTCGGCCACGAGCGCAGGCGAGATGTCGAGCCCCAATACCTTGCCACCGGGCGCCACGGACCTCGCGATCTCTCGCGTCGTGGCGCCGCCACCGCAACCGATGTCGACCACTCGCTCGCCGGGCTGGAAGTCCGCCCGATCCAGCAAGGCGTCACCGACCGCTGAAATCATGCTCTCGAACCGGTCGAGACCAGCGAGCCAGCGGTCGCCCATCTCACCAGCCCAGTCATCACCGGCGAGGCCTTCGGTCAAAGGATCCGTATTTTTCATGCGCGTACTCATACCATGACATTCATCAGGCCGCATCGACGCTATTGCAGTGCATTATTGTCAACGCAGTATCTGTATCACAGCAGGATCTTACGGAGTGCTGCAGGCTTGAATCAGCTAAATAGTGAGGTCTCGGCATGCTCAGGACGTTCATCGCCACCATGGCACTCGCGGCAATCGCGACCCCGGCCCTCGCTGCCCGCGAGATGACCACAGACCGCCCGGACACCACGGAGAGTCCCTTCACCGTGGAACGCGGCCACATCCAGCTCGAAATGAGCCTGTTCGAGTTCTCGCAGGACAACGCCAATCCCGAGCGCGCCAGCGTGCACGTCAATGAATGGAACTTCGCGCCGTTCAACCTGCGCATTGGACTCGCCGACAACGCCGACCTGCATGTCATCTTCGAAACGCACCACCAGAGCCGCATCGACGACCGCACGACCGGCCGCGTCGACAAGTTCAGCGGTTCCGGGGATGTCACCTTGCGCCTGAAGTGGAACTTCTGGGGCAACGATGGCGGCCCGACGGCGCTGGGCATCATGCCCTTCGTCAAGCTGCCCACGGGCAGCAATGATTTCGGCAACAACCACCTGGAAGGCGGCATCGTCCTGCCGGCCTCCTTCGAACTGCCCGCGGGCTGGAGCCTGGGCGTGATGTCGGAATGGGACCTCGCGCGGAACAAGAACGATGACGGCTACGACCACCTTTGGGTGAACACCGCGTCATTCAGCCATGCCATAGCCGGGCCTGTGGACGGTTTCATCGAAGTGGTTTCACAGGTCGGCGGCGCGCCCGTCGTCACCTTGAACGGCGGCCTCACCTGGGGCATCGGCGAGAACCTTCAGTTTGATCTGGGCGCCAATTTCGCGCTGACGCGCGCAGCTGACGACATGCTGCTGTTCACAGGTGTTTCGTGGCGGCATTGACGGCGAGCAGCAAGCCGGCTGCGATGAAGAACAGGCCGCAGACGACGTTCACGACGCGCTGAAGGCCCGAGGCCAGCCCGCCCTTGCGGGCGGCCGCGGCGGCCAACCCGTAGCCGCACAACACCACGACGTCGAGGACGATGCCGCTGCTGCCCAGGACAGCCACCTGTGACGCCAGCGGCTGCCCCGCATCGACGAACTGCGGCAGCAGGGCCGACCAGTACAAGACGGCTTTCGGATTGGCAAGGTGGGTCACGAAGCCCTGCAGGAAGGGCCGCCGGATGGACGCGGTCCCTGGCATCACGACCGATTTATCCGCTGAGGTGACAGCTCCTCGCAGCAGACCCAGACCGAGCCAGGCGAGATAGGCCGCGCCCGACAGACAGACGGCATCGAACAGCAGCGAGGATGCCGCAAGCACGGCGACAAGCCCCAGGGCAGACACCGACAAGAACAACAGGGACGCCAGCGCGATCCCGCCGGACGCGCGCAGCACTGCCGCCGCACCGTCTCGCAACCCCAGCGATACCAGCAGGAACACATTGGGCCCTGGCGACAGCGACATCAGCAGCGTCGCCAGCAGGAACAATCCAAAATGACCGCCCATCAGGGATCCCGCAGGTCGCGTGTCACGACGCCGTATTGCTGCTGCTCAGCCTCGTGGGGCACATCGCGCCAGCTTTCACGCAGCGCCGAGCCATACCAGTCCTGCATCGGGATCAACGCCAGCAGCCGCTGCGCATAGGCCAAAGCATCCGGCGACAACTCCAGGTCGTAGCTCTGCACGCGGAAGGCCACGGGCGCGAAGCAAGCGTCCACCGCCGTGAATTGCCCGCCTGCCAGGAAGGGGCCGCCGTGACGCGACAATCCCTCGCGCCACAGTGCATCGAGACGATCAAGATCGGACCTTAACGCCCCGCTGACTTCATGCAGCCTGACGCGCACGCCGCAGTTCATGCCGCACTGGTTGCGCAAGGCAAGGAATCCGGAATGCATTTCGGCCGCCGCACAGCGTGCCCAGGCCCGCGACCGGGCGTCTTCAGGCCAGACGCCAGCATGCCGCTCGGCAAGGTATTCGATGATTGCCAGCGAGTCCCAGACCGGGAAGCCCTCGTCCATCAGGCAAGGGACCTTTCCGCTGGGCGAGCGCTCGGCGATCGATTGGCCCGGCGCTTGGGGGCCGAAGGGGACCACAACCTCCACGAAGGGGATTCCCAGCGCGCGCATCAGCACCCAGGGCCTCAGCGACCAGGAGGAATAGTTCTTGTTGGCGACGATCAATGTGTACATGGCCACATCCCCATCGGGTCTGCAGAAAGAAGCCTTAAACTACCGCAACCATGGACAGACGCCTCGCCTTGCTCGTCCTCGCATCGGCTGCGCTGCAGGCTTCCAGGGCCGCGCGCGCGGCAGCGCCCGCTCTCGTGCCCGTGGGCAAGGCCCCGCACGACGTGCTCCTGAAGGGTTTGAACGGCGCGGATCGACGCCTGTCCAGTTTTCGCGGCCGTCCGCTCCTGGTCAATGTCTGGGCCAGCTGGTGTGGGCCCTGCCGCGAGGAGATGGCCTCGCTGGAACGCCTGGCCTGGCTGGGCGTGTCCCCGGCGTTCACCGTGATCGGCATATCCACCGATGACGACGCCTCTGCCGCCAAGGCATTTCTGAAACGAAGCAACGCCACGTTCAACCACTACATCGACCACGACCTGCAGCTGGAATCCCTGCTGGGCGCTAACCGCCTGCCGCTGACCGTGCTGCTGGATGCGCAGGGGCGTGTGCTGCGCAGGGTATATGGCGCGCAGCGTTGGGACGGACCTGAGGCGCTGCGGCTGATCCGCAGCGCCTTCGGCCCATAGCCCCGTCTTACTCGTGCGCCTGCTTGGGCGCGTCAGCCGGCGGCGGCATCAGCTTCTTGGCCGCGTTAGCCTGCGCAATGATGTATTCGCGCAGCGCATCGGCCGACTTGTCGTTGAGCACCGTGGCGAAGGACACCATGCCCTTCTCCTTGCGTGCGCCCTTCAGCACGACCTGGTTGAAGCCCTCGCGTGAATAGAGCAGCGCGCTGACCATCAGGTTCGGGAAGTTCGAGCCGCGCGTCTGGCCATCGGCACCGTGGCAGGACGAGCAGTACTTGTTGTACGACTCGCCGCCCGCCTTGATGACCTCGGCCGAGGCCGTCGAGGGCGGCGGATTGAGGGCCGGCGCGACGTATTCCTTCGCCGGCGGCAGCTTGGCCTTGCCGCCGAGGCCGAACACGAGCAGGCGCGAATAATTCGGCGCGAAATAGCCACCCGGTACGGCGCCGCCGACGCTCACCGCCACATACTGCTTCCCGTCCAGCTCATAGCTGATCGGCGGGGCCAGCACGGCCGTCTGCGTCGCGAAGCTCCAGACCTTCTCGCCGGTCTTCGCATCGAAGGCACGCAGTTCCGAGTCGGCACCACCTCCCTGGAACACGAGACCACCCGCAGTGGCCATCGCGCCGCCCGCGGGACCCTGATTCTCCTTGGTGCGCCACACCTGCTTGCCGGTCGAGGGATCGATGGCCTGCAGGAAGCCCACGAAGCCTGCCTTCTCGGTCGGGTTCTTCTGGTAGTAGGTCATCGGTGCCATGAAGTCGAGGCCGAGGTTGTAGCCAACGCCCGCCTGCTTGTAGGTCGCGTCGCCGATCATCGGGAAATAGGCATCCTGCGTCGCGACGTAGATCAATCCCGTGTCGGGGCTGTACGCATTCGCATGCCAACCGTGTCCACCCTGCACGCCCGGCTGCAGGTTGAACGGCTTGTTCTCGTAACGGGACTCGGGCACCACGATCGGGCGCCCCGTCTTCATGTCGACACCGGTGTTCCAGTTCACGCCCGTGAAGGCCTTCGCGCTCAGCAACTTGCCGCTGGCCGCATCAAGCACGTAGAACATGCCGTTCTTGCAGGGCTGCAGCAGCACGTGGCGCAGCTTGCCTTCCCAAGTGATGTCCGCGGTCATCATCGGGCTGACGGAGTCATAGTCCCAGGTGTCGGCCGGCGTCGTCTGGTAATGCCAGACGTATTCACCGGTGTCCGGATTCAGCGCCACGATGGACGCAAGGAACAGATTGTCGCCGCCGGAAGGATCGCGGTATTTCTGATTCCAGGGCGTGCCGTTGCCGGTGCCGAAATACAGCAGGTTGGTCTTCGGGTCGTAGACGGCTGCGTCCCAGACAGTGCCGCCGCCGCCGATCTTCCACCAGTCGCCGGTCTTCGGCCACGTGGCCGCGGCCTTGCGCATGGCTTCGTTCTCCGGCGGCAGGTTCGGGTCGCCCGGCACGGTGTAGAAGCGCCACACCTGCTTGCCCGTCTTCGCGTCGAACGCGGCAATCCAGCCGCGCACGCCGAATTCACCGCCCGAGGCACCGATCACGACCTTGCCCTTCACGATGCGCGGGGCCATGGTGATCGAGTAGCGCTGGATCGGATCGTTGCGCTTGGCGGCGTCGAGCGTCACGGTCGACCAGACTTCCTTGCCGTTCTTCGCATCGATCGCAACGAGGCGCGCATCCAGCGTGCCAACATAGATCTTGCCATCGTAGGCTGCCAGTCCCTTGTTGACGAGGCCGCAGCACACGTTCGCCGCCCATTCGCCCGGCACCTTGGGGTTGTACTGCCAGAGCGGCTTGCCCGTGCGCGCGTCGAAGGCATAGACCTTGCTCCAGGCCGTCGACACATAGACCACGCCGTCGATGTAAAGCGGCGTGCCCTGCTGTTGCAGGTTCGTGTCGTAGTCGCGGAACCAGGCAAGGCCCAGCTGCTTCACGCTGTCGCGGTTGATCTGCGTGAGTCCGCTGAAACGCTGTTCGGAATGGCTGCCGCCATAGCTCATCCATTGGCCCGGCTCTTCCGACGCTCGGAGCAGACGTTCGGTCGTCACGGCAGCCGGCCCCTTCGAGGGTGCGGCAAGCAGCGGACCGAAACCCACGGACAAGAGGGCCCCGAGGCCCAGGCAGGCAAGACGGATCTTCATGGAATCCCCCGACAGGTCGTCGATCTGGAATGGAAGTCGCCGGCGAGGATGCCACAATGCGCGATGGCCATCGACCGAGGACCGCTGCTGACGCAGGACACCGTGGAGAGGATCCGCAAGGCTGCCCGCCAGGGCCTGGCCAGCCTGGACTGCTCGCTCGACCTCGGACGCTCCACGACACCTGTCAGACCGGGGGCGGACCACTTCCTCTGGCAGGAACGTCGTTACGAATTTCCAGACCGATGCCGTGACCGGACGGTCTATGCCTGGGACGGCGCCGGTTTCGAGCCGGTCGCCCGTTTCAATGGTGCCCTCATCAAGCTGGTGCCGACAGACTGGGGTCCGCCGACTTTCGAGATCGACGGCATCAAGATGCTGGTTTCCGCCCGCATCTCACCCTGGGACGACGCCCGCGACAAGGTGCGGCTCGTGCAGCCAGCCGGCAAGGTGGTGCTCGATTGCTGCGGCGGGCTTGGTTATTTCGCCGCCTGGTGCCTGGCCGAGGGCGCATCGCGAATCCTCTCCTTCGAGAAGAACCCGGACGTGGTCTGGCTGCGTGGGCTCAACCCCTGGTCACCGGAAGCCGGCGGCAAGCTCGAGCTGACCGTGGGCAGCGTGCTGGACCATATCGAGACGATCCCGGCGGCCTCCGTGGACGCCGTGCTGCACGACCCGCCGCGCTTTGGCATCGCGGGTGAACTGTATTCGGAAACGTTTTACCGCCAGCTCGCGCACGTGCTGCGCAAGGGCGGCCGACTGTTCCATTACACGGGCACGCCGAACAAGCTGACGTCAGGCCGCGACGTGCCGCAGGAAGTGGTTCGCAGGCTGGCGCGCGTCGGATTCGACGCTGCGCCCCATGGCGACGGCGTGCTCGCGATGCGTCGTTGACCTAGTTGCCACGCGGCTTGAAAGAGAACTTCTGCCCGGCGACGGCCGCCTGATACATCAACCCGCCCTTGGCGATCGTGAACACGGCGATACCGTGGTGATAGCCACCGGTGGCCGCGGCCTCGTGCTTCGAGGCGCTCGCGCTGGCCGACGCGCCACCCGCCGAGCTCGCACTGGCATTGGCGCTCGCCGTGATCGCGACGGCACCGATGTCCGCGCCGAATTCGAAGTTGCCGCTTGTGAAGTCATCGAACGTGGACTTGTTCTCGAAGAAGACAATTTCGCTGTAGGCCTGGCCACCGAACTGGAAGCCCACACTGACCTGCGCCACGGAGACATCGCCGGTCAGCGTGCCGCCGCGGTAGACGCGGCCTTTGCCAAAGGCCCCGCCGATACCGATGCCACCCTTGCCGATGGTCGGGAAAACGGCATAGCCATAGGCCTTGCCGAAGAACTTGCCGCTCTCGCCGGCGTCACGGAACAACTGCACCGTGTCGGCGTACCGATCCTGGGCCGCCAAGACAGGGCCACCCACCATCAACGCGGCGAGGCTGAGCAAGGCATTGCGGAACATCGATTTCATGGCTGCTTCTCTGATCATCCAACCTGCTCCCGTTATACGCCCGGGCTTTGGACGGGGGAATCTGTCGCCGAATGGCTGCGGATTGCGGTATCCAGGGATTCGAAGAGTTTCTGCATGGAATAGGGCTTGGCCAGGACGACGCAGTGGGGCGGAACGCGCAGCGATTCGACATAGCCCGTGGTCAGAACCACGGGAAGTGCGGGGAACTCCTTGCGCAATACCTCGACAAGCTGGAGGCCGTTCAAGTCACCACCCGTCAGCACGTCGGAAAAGACGACGTCCAGGTGACCACCGGCTCGCACGTAACGCAAGGCATCGTCGGCGCTGATGCAACGCTGTACGCGGAAGCCCGTGTCCTGCAAGGCACTGGCAACGACTTCGGCGATCAAAGGGTCGTCCTCGACGAGCAGCACCCGACCATCGCGCGACGCGACGGCATCCGGCACCGGAAGCCGCTCCACCGACTCGCCCATCGCGCGCGGCAACCAAAGCTTGAAGGTCGTACCGACACCCTGAACACTCTCGACTTCGACGCCGCCTTCCGACGCCAGCGCGAAATCCCGTACCTGCGAAAGGCCTAGCCCGGTCCCACGCCCCACCGGCTTGGTCGTCACGAAGGGTTCGAAAATGCGGGTGAGGAGCGCCGGAGCGATACCCTCGCCCAGGTCCGTCACGCTGAGCAGCACGCCCTCACGCCCCTCGCGCAACTGATTGGTCGCCGACAGGCTGATTTGACCTCCATTGGGCAAGGCATCGCGCGCGTTGAACACGAGGTTCAGCAAGGCCACCTCGAGCTGGACCGGATCCGTGAGGACGCGCCAGAGTCCCGGAGCAAGATCGACGTGCAAGCGGACGTTGCCAACCAGCGTGCGCGACAGCAGCACTTCCATGCCCAGCAACTGCGTTCGAAGGTCAACCGGTTGCCGGTCGATCGGCACATTGCGCCCCAGCGCAAGCAACTGCTGAACGAGCCGGGAGGCGCGATCCACGGCCCGCAAACCCGCCTCGACCAGAGGTGTCGACTTGGGTTCAATAACCATCTGCTCGAGCAGGGTGAGGCAGGTGGACAAGGTCTGCAGCAGGTTGTTGAAGTCATGCGCGATGCCACCGCTCAGGCGACCGATCACTTCCAGCTTCTGCGCCTGCATCAGCTTGGCACTGGAGTCGTTGGCCTTGTTCACGGCCTCATCCACGCGCCGCTGCAGTTCATCGCTGTGGGACCGGATCGTCAAACTGGCTTCTTCCATCGACTCCGCGACGCCGTCGAATTCCGGCACACCATAGCGTGCCAGCGTGACGGGGCGATCAGCCTTGAGGTCCTCGGCCGCACGCCGCAGCGACTGCACGGGGCCTGCGATCTGGCCGGTCACCCAGGCCGCGAGCAGGAGACCCAGCAACATCAAGCCTGCCGTGATGAGAGATTCCTCGATCACCGTCGTATGGGCAGCGGCAGCCGCCGCGGACTGCGGGTAGCCGATGAACACCGTCAGGCCATATCGACTGGAGCGACTGAACACGACATTCATCAGTGTGCCGTCCGCGGCACGTCCCTGACGCCACCCCTCAGTGGGACCCACCCCGTTCCGCCAGAACTCGGCCGCCGCGCTGGGGTCTGCGGCGAATTCCGAACCCTGTCTCCCGATCCAGGCCTCCGGTTCCGGAACCCGGGCAATGACCCTCCCGACGGAATTCATGACCGCCGCGTTCCAGCCTTGATCGAATGCATTGCGCTCGAGCTGTTCCTGCAAGGCCTCTGGCCTGATGCCGATGGACAGCTGGTAGATGTGGCCGTCGCGAACGAAG
>CANGMU010000084.1 GCA_947454665.1 Pseudomonadota bacterium
CTTGCGGTGGCTCAGTGCCCACTGCACGTGCTTGAGGTACCAGCGCTTGGTCGGGCCGTCGTCATTGTGTTCCGGGTGTGCGCGCATGAACTTCGAAGCCATCATCGGCGTCAGCGTTCGGGCCACGAGCAGCGAGAACAGCACGGCCACCGTCGCCGTGAAACCGAAAGGCTTGAAGAACTGGCCCGGGATACCGTCCATGAACGCGGTCGGGATGAATACCGCGCACAGCGTCAGCGAAGTGGCCACGACAGCCAGGCCGATCTCGATGGCGGCGTCCGAGGCCGCCTGCATCGGCGTCTTGCCCATGCGCAGGTGGCGGACGATGTTTTCCACCTCGACGATCGCGTCGTCGACGAGCATGCCGACCACGAGTGTCAGCGCGAGCATCGTCAGGAAGTTGATCGAGAAGCCGAAGAGGTGCAGGGCCCAGAAGGTCGGGATGACCGCGAGCGGCAGCGCCGTGGCCGAGATGATCGTCGCGCGGATGTCGCGCAGGAAGAACCAGACGACGATGATGGCGAGGATCGAGCCTTCGATCAGCATCGTCATCGAGCTGTGGAAGCTTTCGCGGACGCGCGTGTCGGCCACCGAGTTGATCTCGGTGATGTGGATGCCCGGGTACTGCGCCTGTAGTTTGTTGACCGCCGCGCGGGCGCCATCGGCCACCTTGACCGCGCCTTCGCCCCAGGCGCGCATGACCTGGAAGCCGATGACCGGCTTGCCGTCGAGCAGCGCGAGCTGCGTCGGGTCCGCCGCCTGGTCGCGCACGTCGGCGATCGAGTCCAGCCGCACCGAGCGGCCGCCGCTCAGCGCGATGGGCAGTGCCGCCAGTTCCCGCGTGGAGCTGATGGTGCCCAGCGTGCGCACGCTCTGCGACTGCTGGCCGATGCGCGTTTCGCCGCCCGGCAGTTCCGCCTGGGTGCGCGTGAGCTGGGTGGACACATCCGCCGCCGTGACGCCCAGCGATGACATGCGGTTCGCATCGAGGTCGACGCGGACTTCGCGCGCCACGCCGCCGACACGCGTCACCTGGCCGACGCCGTCGACGCCGCTGATGCCGCGGATCACGTTCAGGTCTACGAACCAGGACAGTTCGGTATCAGTCAGGCTGTCCGATGCGACGGCGAAGGTGAGCACCGGGTCGCCGGCCGTGGTGGCGCGACCGATATAGGGCTCGTTGGCATCCAGTGGAAGGTCCGGGCGGATGCGCGAGACGGCGTCACGGACGTCATCCATCGCCTGCGACAGGTCGGTGCCGAACTTGAATTCGATGTTGGTCGTCGAGTTGCCCTTGTTCACCGTCGACATGATGTGTTCGATGCCGACGATCGAGGCGACTGCGTCCTCGACCTTGCGCGTGACCTCCGTTTCCATCTGCGACGGCGGGACGCCCGGGTAGGACACCTGCACGAAGACGAAGGGGAACTGGATGTCCGGCTGGTTCTGGACGGCGAGCTTCGGGAAACTGATGAGACCCCCGACGACGAGGGTCACGAACATCATCAGGACCGGAACCGGGTTCCGGATCGACCAGGTGACGAAATTCATTTCGCGACCTTCACCGTGTCACGGTCCTTGAGGAAGCCGGCGCCCTTCACGGCGACGATTTCGCCCGACTGCACGCCGGACAGGATCTCCATCTCGCCGTCCTGCACGTTCGCGACCTTCACGAGGCGACGCTCGACGACGTTGTCCTGCTTCAGCACGAAGACATAGGCATAGCCGTCCTGCATCACGACGCCCTGCACCGGCACCAGGATGGCATCGCTCTGGCCGACGCCGATGCTGCCGCGCGCGAACATGCCGGGGCGCGCCGAATTCGCGGGCAGGTCGACATAGACCAGCGCCGTGCGGTTGTTCGTCGCCACGGTCGGCGCCACGATGCGGACCTTGCCTTGCACCTGCGTGCCGTCCGCGCCGGTGACCGTGACCGGCTGGCCGACCTTCACCAGGGACAGGCGGGCTTCCGGCACTTCAGCGCGCCACTCGACGCGACCCTGCCGCACCAGGCGCAGCAGTTCAGCGCCCATCTGGGCCATCTGGCCCACGCTCACGGTGCGGGTGCTGATCACGCCGTCGTCGGGCGCAGTGACCTGCGTGTATTTCAGGCGCAGTTCCGAGGTCGCGAGATCGGCGCGGGCAATTTCGATCTGCGAGCGTGCGCTGATCTGTTCGGCTTCCAGCTGGTCGACGTTCGCCTTCGACAGCGCGCCCGTGGCGGCAACGGCCTGGCCGCGACGCAGGGCCGCATCGGCATTGGCCGAGCGTGCTTCGGCGGTCTTGAGCGTGGCGCGGCGGGAGCGCACCTCGGCCTCCAGCAGGTCGGCCGAAAGTTGCACCAGCGTCTGGCCGCGCTTCACGTGGTCGCCCACGTCCACCAACACGGCGGCGACGCGATACCCGCCGACTTCCGGACTGACGATCACTTCCTGCCAGGCCTGGACGGACCCGGTCGCATCGATCGTGCGAGTAATCGGGGCCGTGCGGATGGTGGCCGTGGTGATGGTCATGGCGGCCACAGGCGGGCCGCCGGCGGGTTTGTTCGGCGGACCACCGCGTCCCTTGCAACCGGCGAGGGCCAGGCTGGCAGCCAGCGCCACGAGCAGGGCGTGCTGAACTTTCCGGGGGCGGGACGGTCGCAGAGAGGTACGGGACATGGCGGCCTGGCGTTTGATTGGAGTATCAGGAGGCTGATATATTATCAGGCACCTGATACTCTGCAAGTGACGTCTACGGCGCCACGACCCGATGCACCACGCACCCGAAGAACAGATCGGCTACCTCCTCAAGCGTGTCATGCACGTGTTTCGGCACGTGCTCGAGGAGCGCCTGCGCCGCAGTGCGGAGATCTCCTTCGGTCATCTCGTCACGCTCGACCAGATCAAGACCACGCCTGGCATCGCCGGCGCCGAGTTGGCGCGCCACCTGCTCGTCACCGCGCAGACCATGACCGACCTGCTCAAGCGCCTGGAGCGCGAGGGCAGCGTCGAACGCCGCACGGATCCGCGGAACCGCCGACGGGACCACTGGTTCCTGCTGCCTGCCGGCGAAGCCCGTCTGGCCTCTGCGCGGCAGGCCGGTGGCCCGGTGATGACGCAGATGTTGTCGCTGATGTCTGGTGTCGAGGTCGAGGCCTTCAAGGGCTATCTCGAGCGCTGCGTCGCGGGCCTCGAGCAGGCCTCGCGCGACGATGCCGAGGTCCGTCGACCGCGCGCCCGCACGGTGGCCAAGACTGCCAAGTCTTCAAAGACCAGCGTGCGCACGCCGCGTGCCGCGCCGGTCCGCGCCAAGGCCGCGCGCAAGACATCCCGCGCCCGCTGACCGGGCGGCTATCCTTCGGCGATGAATCCATCGCCACACATCGCTGCGCTCTACGTCCATCCGGTGAAGTCCTGTGCCGGTATTGCGCTGGCGCTTGCCGATGCCCTGCCGACCGGGCTCGCGCATGACCGGGAATGGATGGTCATCGATCCGGAAGGGCGTTTCGTCACGCAGCGCGAAGCGCCGCGCATGGCGCTCGTGCAGACCGCGCTGGATGACGGCGGTTTGAAGCTGGCTGTCGGTGGCGCGTCGCTGAAAGTACCTTTCGAACATGACGGTGCCGTGCGGACCGTATCTGTCTGGCGATCGAAGGTGCCGGCCTTCGATGCCGGCGAGGAAGCCGCGACGTTCTTCAGCGATTTCCTGGGGCGCCCGCTCCGGCTGGTGCGTTTCGATGCACGGCATGCGCGCCTGTCGAACCGCGAATGGACCGCTGGCCTCAAGGCACCGAACCTGTTCTCCGATGGCTATCCCGTGCTTGTCGCGACGGAAGCCTCGCTCGCGGACCTGAACGCCCGCATTGGCGGCGCGCCGCTGCCCATGTCGCGTTTCCGACCTAACATCGTGTTGGGTGGCGTGGGCGCCTGGGCGGAAGACGGCATCCTTGATTTCAGAGCCGGCGAGGTGGAGCTGCGTATCGTGAAGCCCTGCACGCGCTGCGTGGTCACGACCACGGACCAGGTCCGCGGCGAACCGGATGGCGTCGAGCCGATCCGTACGCTGATGACCTTCCGCAATGACCGCCGTGTCGGCGGCGTGACCTTCGGTCAGAACGCCATCATCAGGCGTCCCGGCCGACTTGCGGTCGGAAACGCCGTCAGCTTTTAGCGCGCGCCACGCGCCACGCGCCACAGCAGCAGCGCGATCAGGGCGAAGGGCAGCAGGGCCAGCAGGTCCGAATGCGGCCCTTCGAAGAACGGATTGTTCGCCGTCGACCACTTCTGCAGTGCTGCGTCGAAATCACCGAGCACGCCGGCCAGGAAGGCGATGAGGATGCCTGCGATCGCGCCACCGGCGATGTAACCCGAAGCGAGCAGCACGCCCGGCCCGCGGTCGCTCCGTGCGGTGAAGTCTTCTTCGGTGAGCGCGGCGTTTTCCGGCATCCGACGCGTGCGACGGTCCACCAGCCAGCGGATCAAACCGCCGACGAACATCGGCGCGGTCGTTGCGATCGGCAGGTAGACACCGACCGCGAACGCGAGTGAAGGCACGCCCGCCAGCTCCATCACCAGCGCGATCATCGCGCCGAAGATCACCAATTCCCAGGGCAGTTCGCGATCGAGGATGCCCTTGATGATGTAGGACACAAGCGTTGCCTTGGGCGCATCGAACTTGCGCACCTCGCTGCCATCCGGACGTTGCGAGTGCGTGCCGTTGATGCCCGGGTCGACCAGCCACACGGCGTGACCCGTGTCGTCGACGAGGTACTTGCCGGCGGGGCCGCCTGCCACATCCGTCTTGTGCCAGATGCGATAGGACTTTGTGTCGCCCCCCGCCTGCGGGCCGGCCAGCGCTTCGCGCCTCGCGTCGAGCTGGGTCGTGTCCACCGTCAGTCCTGCGGGTGCGACCTGGGCCGCCGGTACGTAGACGGTAGCCGTCTCGTTGAGCTTGAGCAGGATCGGGCCCATGCAGAGCGCCGAGGCGAAGGCACCCAGCAGGATCGAGACCTGTTGTACGCGCGGCGTCGCGCCGACGAGATAACCGGTCTTGAGGTCCTGCGAGATCGTGCCCGCGTTGGAGCAGGCGATGCAGACGATGCCGCCCACCGACAGGGCCGTGACATACCACGCGCCACCGGTCCAGCCGACAACGAGGAAGACCAGGCAGGTCAGCATCAGCGTGGCGATCGTCATGCCAGAGATCGGGTTCGAGGTGGAACCAATTTCGCCGGTCAGGCGCGAGGACACCGTCGAGAAGAGCGCGCCGAGCAGCACGATCAGCAGTGCGCCGAGCAGGTTCATGTGCAGCGAAGGCGACAGCAGGATCACCGTCATGACGACGAGGATGCCGATGCCCACGACCTTGGGTGGCAGGTCCTGTGCCGTGCGCGATGCGCCGCCGCGGCCTGTGCGGGCCGCGCGCACGTCGGCGATGCTGCTGCGGATGCTGCCGGCGATCAGCGGCAAGGAGCGCAGCAGCGACACCACGCCACCGGCTGCGACCGCGCCAGCGCCGATGTAGAGGATGTAGGCGCTGCGCACGTCGTTGGGCGACATCTGCGCGATCGGCTTGCTGCCCGGCGACAGCACGTCCGGCAGGTGGCTGCCGAAGAACAGGATCAGCGGGATCAGCAGCAGGTAGGTCAGAACGCCACCGGCCAGCATCATGCCGGAGATGCGCGGTCCGATGATGTAGCCCACGCCGAGCAGTTCCGGCGAGACCTCGGCCGCGATCGAGCCGCCTTTCAGCGGCGCTCCGAACACATGGCCCGAGACATCCTTCCAGCCCTTGAAGGCGACGTTCAGCGCCTTGTAGGTGAGGCCAATGGCAAAGCCCGTGAAGATGGTGCGGGCACTGACGCCGCCGCCAACCGTCGCATTGGCGGTAGGGTCCGCGGCCGCGCGGGATTCATCCGATGCACCGGCCTTCAGCACTTCGGCGCAGGCCGTGCCTTCCGGATACTTCAGCACGCCATGCTGCTGCACGATGAGTGCACGGCGCAGTGGGATCATCATCAGGATGCCGAGCAATCCGCCCAGCGCGGCCACCAGCAGAACGCGCGTGAGCTCCAGGTCGAAGCCCAGGATCAGGATGGCCGGCATCGTCACGCCGACGCCGAAGGCGATCGATTCGCCGGCCGAGCCGGCCGTCTGCGCGATGTTGTTCTCGAGGATCGAGGCATCGCGCACGCCGAGTTTCGACAGCAGCTTGAACAGCGTGATGGAGATGACCGCGACGGGAATCGAGGCGCTGACCGTGAGACCGACTTTCAGCACGAGGTAAAGCGAGGAGGCGCCGAACACGATGCCGAGCACCGTGCCCAACAGTACGGCTCGCAGCGTGCCTTCCGGCAGTTTCGCAGCGTCGGGGATGTAGGGGCGGAAAGCGGGGCGCGAATCACTCATGCGGCGTCACTCCGAAGCAGGCTACGCAGCACGCCAAGCAAGGCGAGCGGCTGACTAACGGGCAAATGATGGTAACTGCAGGGCAGGCCGATGGGGCCCCGGGCGGTGGGGAGCCGGTCGACCATCTGCGCTGCGCGGGCGGCAGTGACGACCTTGCTCTCTTCGCCGCGGATCACGTCGATCGGTTGCCGGATGTCGTCCAGCAGGTCGTACTCATCGACGAGCGGCGCGTCGCGATCGCGGAAGAGGCGGGTGACCTCCTCGTCGAACTTCCAGACCCAGGCGTCCCCGTCGGAACGGGCCGAATGCCGGCCCATGTGCGCGAGGGCCGCGGCAGGTGCGGGCTCTTCCGGCACGAGCACGAAACGCTTCAGGATCGAAGCCTCGTCCGCATACCGTTTTTTCGGACGCCAGGGCGTGTCAAATCCTCTCATCGGGTCCTGCGGCGTGCTCAGTCGCGAGTCCACGACGATGCCGCGGGTGATGAATTCCGGATACCGCTGGCAGGCATAGAGCATCGCCCGTCCGCCGAAGCTGTGTCCGACCACCGTGCAGGGCGCGATGCCGGTGTGCTGCAGTATCGCGCCGACCTCGTCGATGAAATGGTGGTGCTCGTAGCTGGGACGGTGGCCGCTATCGCCCATGCCGCCGAAGTCCGGCGCGATGATGCGGAAGTCCTCCGCGAGCCAGGGCGCAACGAAGTCCCACCAGTGCGCATGCGCCAGGAAGCCGTGCAGCAGCAGCAGCGCGGGCGCACCGGGCGGACCTTCCCATTCCAGGTAATGGAGCCGGATGCCGGTGGCCTCCACGTAACGGGATTGGCCGGGCCGCTCGATGGAACGGCGCAGGTATTCGTCAAAACCCGCTTGCAGGGGATCGGTCATCGGCTTGGCCTCAAAAGCATCGCGCGGCTGGGTTAAATTGTTGCGATGTCACGCCGCATCTTGCCATTGATCTTCACGATCGCGCTGCTGGCCGCAGCGACCACGCCCGCCCTGGCGGCCCGTCTCGTGCCGACACCCCGTGCGACGGAGCTGCCGGTCACCGCGACAAACCGTCCTTTCCTGGGCGCCGCCACTGCGCGACAAGCCGTGGACCTGCGTGCGGCCGGCTATGCCGAGAAGGAATACCTGCTCAGCGGGCTTGCCGATATCCACGACTGGGGCGGCATCCGGTCCTCGAACCATCCCTATGTCACGCGGATGCTGGTGCGCCGGCCCATCGACCCGAAGCGCTTCAGTGGACGCGTGGTCGTCGAACTGCTGAGCGCAGCCGGTGGTTTCGATACGGCACCCTTGTGGGGCCTGTCGTCGGCGCATTTCCTGCGCAGCGGGGATGTCTGGGTGGGCCTCACCGTGAAGCCCTCGGCTGCCGAGACGCTGCGGCGATTCGATCCGCTGCGCTACAAGCTGCTCAACTTCACGGTGGCCCAGGCGGCGGACTGCAAGGCGGATCCGGCCAATACCGACCAGGGTCTGGCCTGGGACATCATCGCGCAGGCCGGCGCGCTGCTGCGCAGTTCCAGCAAGGAAAGCCCGCTGGTCGATGTCGACGTGCGGCGGCTCGTGGCGGCAGGCTATGCGCAGGGCGGTGGCTTTGTGGCCGCCTACATCAACGTCGCGCACGACGCGCTTCGCCTCGGCAACGGCCAATCCATCTTTGACGCCTATGTCGATGCAGCCGGTGCAGTGGGTGCGGCCCCGGTCAATGCCTGCGCCGCGCCGTTGGCGGCGGGTGACCCGCGGCGGCAGGTGGTGCCGCGCGATGCGCCGGTCGTGACGGTGATGACGCAGACCGACGCGGCACGCACGCAGTGGATGCGTCGGACCGACAGCGACGCCGAAGATGATGTCTATCGCCTGTACGAGATTGCCGGCATGGGTCATGCCGGACCGCTTCCGGCCGGGCAGCCTTCCGCGGTGGACGCCAAGATCGCCGGGCTCGATGCTTCAGTGGACGTCAGCTGTACGGATCCGGCGAGCAGTTTCCCCGCGGGCCTCGCGATGAACGCGATCTGGCAGCAGCTCGATGACCTGCTCGTGAAGGGCGTGCCGCTCGCCACGATGCCGCGCATCGAGGTCGGCGCCGACGGGGCCGTCCACCTCGACGCGCTGGGCAATGCCATCGGCGGCTGGCGCCTGCCGCAGATCGAGTTGCCCCTTGCCGTCTATCGCGGGACTAATCGCGCACGACCTGACGCGCCGGGTACGCAGGGGATCTGCGCGCTGACCCCGTCGATGCGTCGTCTCGACGCAGCGAAGCTCAAATCGCTGTATGGCAACCGAACGGCCTATCTCAAGCGTTTCAACGCAGCGCTGGCCACGGCGGTCGGCGAGCGACGCCTGACCGAGGCCGATGCCGCCGCGACCAAGGCCCAGATGGCGAAGGTGGTTCCGCAGTTCTGATTTTCCTGTCGTCTGCATCCATCAGTCGATCCGGCCGCATCTC
>CANGMU010000085.1 GCA_947454665.1 Pseudomonadota bacterium
AATCCGCCGCGCCATCAAACGCTCGGGTGCTGCAACGCGAGACGTCGCGATCGCCATCAGCGGCGACGCCACCATCGTCAAGGTCATCCAGCTCCCGAAATCGCTCAACGAGAACGAAATCGATGAGCAGGTCGAGCTGCAGGCCGACCAGTACATTTCCTTCCCGATGGACGAAGTGGCCTACGACTTCGAGGTCATCGGCCCCTCAGATCGCGATCCCGAGGCGATCGACGTCCTCCTGGTTGCTACGCGGAGCGAAACGGTCGAGCAGCGCCGTGCGGCCGTGGCCGCGGCGGGCCTGAATGCCCGCATCGTCGACGTCGAGTCCTTCGCCCTCGAAAATGCCTGCCGTCTGCTGACGCACCAGATGCCGGATGGCGGCTACAACCGGGCCATCGCCGTCATCGATTTCGGCGCGAGCAGCACCACCTTCAGCATCCTGCGCAACCTCAAGGTCATCTACACGCGCGATTTCGCCTTCGGCGGCCAGCAGCTCACCGAAGACATCATGCGCACCTATGGCCTGACGTTCGAAGAAGCAGGCCGCGCCAAGAAGGAAGGCGGCCTGCCGGGCAACTACCAGACCGAGGTGCTCGATCCTTTCATCGACGACATGACCCAGCAGGTCAGCCGTTCACTGCAGTTCTACATGGCCTCCGGTTCCAGCCGCGAGCAACCCGAAAAGATCCTGATCTGCGGCGGATGCGCCAACCTGCCCGGCGTCGCGGACGTCATCAGCAGCCAGGTCGGCATCCCGGCCGAGAAGGGCGACCCGTTTGGCCAGATGAAGCTGTCTTCCCGCGCACGGGCCTCCGGCGTGCAGCGTGACGCGACGGCCTTGCTGACCGCTTGCGGCCTTGCGTTGCGGAGCTTCGACTGACATGCCACGCATAAACCTGCTTCCCTGGCGCGAGCAGCAGCGCAAGGAGCGCAAGCTCACCTTCCTTGTCGGGCTCGGCGCGGCCACGATCGCTGCCGTGTTCGCGCTCGGCGCCTCGTACATCGGCTATCGATCGATGATCGACGCGCAGCTCAAGCGCAACGCGCTGCTCAAGACGGAAATCGGTGCGCTGGACCGCCAGATCGAGGAGATCCGAAACCTCGAAGCGCAGAAACAGCAGTTCATCGCCCGCATGCAGGTCATCGAGAAGCTGCAGCGCTCGCGACCGGAAATCGTCCATGTCTTCGACACCGTCGCGCACACGGTTCCGGACGGGATTTTCCTGAACGACCTCACGCAGACGGGCAAGCGGTTCAAGTTCCACGGTATCGCGCAGTCTCACACGCGAGTGTCCTCGTTCATGCGGAACATCGAAGCTTCCGAGTGGCTGGCAAAGCCGGAGCTCGAGGTGATCGAACGCAAGAACGACAACGCCAACTCGGGTAGCGATTTCACCCTGTACGCCGAGCAGGCCGTGTCGGCCACGGAAGATGTCGAGCCCGCGGCAAAGGGTGCAGCCGGGAAAAGGCGCGCAACAGCAGGTAACAAGCCGTGACCTTCGATGAATTGAAGAACCTTGATTGGAGCGATCCGGGTCGTTGGCCTGGCAGCGTCCGCTTGGGCGTCATCGCGATCTGGTTTGTCGTCGTCGTCCTGATCATGGGTTACCTGCTCCTCTGGGATTCGCAGCAGCCCGAGCTCGATGCCGCGCACAACGAGCAAGAAAAGCTGCGCGTCGAATTCAAGGAAAAGCACTCGAAGGCCGTGAATCACGAGTTGTACCGACAGCAGCTCGTGGATATCGAGCGGTCCTTCGGCGCAATGCTGCGACAGCTGCCCGGCAAGACGGAGGTGCCGAACCTCCTCGTCGACATTTCCCAGACCGGCCTCGCGGCGGGTCTCCAGCAGGAACTTTTCCAGCCGCTGTCCCAGCAGAACCGTGACTTCTACGCCGAACTGCCGATCAAGATCCGCCTCATCGGCAGCTATCACCAGATGGGTGCTTTCGTCAGTGGCATCGCCGGTCTCCCGCGCATCGTCACCTTGCATGACGTGTCGATCAAACAGGTGAACAAGACGGGCTATGACCAACTCCAGATGGACGTGACCGCCAAGACCTACCGTTACCTGGACGAAGAGGAAGTCCAGGCCGCTGAGGCTGATCGCCGCAAGAGCGCTCGAAGCGCGGCCGGCAGGTCCTGAGGTCGCCATGCAGATGCCACGCAAAACCAGGGAAACGATCCTGCTGGCTGCTCTCGCCGCCCTTGCCGCCTGCACGAGTCGCGACAAGGAACTGGCGCAGTTCATCAAGCAGACGAAACTCGAGCAGCCGACCGGCGTGAAGCCGCTGCCCGAAGTGAAGCCCTACGAGAATTTCGCCTACGCCGCTCAGTCGCTGCGTTCGCCGTTCATGCCCGGCAGCTCTGCCGCAACGTCCGTTGCCGGACTGCGTCCGGACTCCAAGCGCACGCGCGAGATCCTCGAGCAGTTCGCGCTGGACACGCTCAAGATGGTCGGGACACTGCAGATGGGCGGCAAGAACTACGGTCTCGTGCAGTCCAGGGATGGTCTCGTCCACCGTGTCCTGCCGGGTAACCACATGGGCCAGAACGACGGCAACGTCGTCTCGGTCACCGCTTCGAAGATCAAATTGACTGAAATCGTCCCGGACGGACTCGGCGGCTATATCGAACGCCCCGCCGAACTCGCACTGAACGATTGATGGGCAGGGAGACGATGCGAATGAAGCCTTACATCGCCGGGCAGAAGATCCTCGGGGCACTGGCCCTCATGGCTACGCTTGCACTGCCGGCCGCCTTCACCGCCGGTGGAACGGTCCGTGCCGCCGACGCTGCTGCCAATAAACTCGAATCGGTCGATGTCCAGTCAGGTGCCGGGCGCCGACTTGAAGTCGTCCTGAAACTCAGCGCGCCCGCCCAGGCGCCGTTGTCCTTCACCATCGACAATCCCGCCCGTATCTCACTGGACCTGCCGAACACCGCGCTGGCGCTGCCCTCGCGCCGCGTCGACGTTCGCAAGTCCGGGCTCGACAGCATCGTCGCTGCCGAAGCCTCCGGTCGTGCGCGCCTCGTGCTGAACCTCGATCGCCTCGTTCCCTACGAAACGAAAGTCGACGGCAATACGATTCACGTCCTCCTGGGTGACGCGCCCGCACAGGTCGCCGCCACGCCAGCCGTTGCACCGGTTGCTGTTCCGGCGGCCCGCGCCGCGGCGCCGGTTGCCCGCGCGATCCGCGGCCTCGACTTCCGTCGCGGCACGGACGGCTCCGGTCGACTGGTCGTCAAGCTCTCGGACCCGCGCACGCCGATCGACGTCAAGCAGCAGGGCAGCCAGATCCTCATTGATTTCGCCGGCACGGATCTTCCGCTTGAGAGCCAGCGTCGTTTCGACGTGAATGATTTCGGCACGCCGGTGACCGGTTTCGATGCCCTGCGCAGCGGCAACAACGCCCGCCTGGTGATCAACACAACGGGCGACTTCCAGCAGCTGTCGTACCAATCTGACGACCAGTACGTGGTCGAGATCCAGCCGCAGCGCCAGACCCGCGCCAGCGTGGATGCGGACAAACCGGTCTATTCCGGCGAGCGCATCACGCTGAACTTCCAGGACATCGAAACGCGCTCGCTCTTGCAGCTGCTTTCCGATGCCAGTGGCCAGAACATCGTCATCAACGATTCCGTCGGCGGCAATGTCACCCTGAGGTTGCAGAACGTCCCCTGGGACCAGGCGCTCGATATCGTCCTGCGCCTCAAGGGCCTGGACAAGCGCAAGCAGGACAACGTGATCATCGTCGCGCCGGCCGAGGAGCTGGCGGCCCGTGAAAAGGCGAGCCTCACGGCACGCAAGGACATCGAGGAGCTGGCGCCTCTTCGCACCGAATATCTGCAGGTCAACTACGCGAAGGCGACGGACATCGCCGCGATGATCCAGTCGACGGGCCGGGGTTCGGCGAGCTCCAAGAATTCGATGCTGTCCTCTCGTGGCAGCGTCACGGTCGATGAACGTACCAACACGCTGCTGTTGCAGGACACGGCCGACAGCCTGACAAACATCCGCCTGCTGGTCGCAACGTTGGACGTTCCCGTCCGGCAGGTGCTGATCGAGGCCCGAATCGTCGTCGTGAGCGAAGATTTCTCGCGTGACCTCGGTGTGCGCACGGGCCTCACGGCCATGCGCCAGAAGGGCAGCAACGGCCTTTATTCGACGACGGGCACGGCCGCCGGCAACGAAACCGTGCTGCAGTCCGCGCTGACAAACCTTTCTTCGACGAGTTCGCCGTATCCGGTCTCGGCGCCCACTGGCGCCAGCCGGTACAACGTGAACCTGCCGGTGGGATCGCCGGCCGGCAGCCTCGCGTTCATGCTGCTGGGCTCCGACTACATCGTTGACCTCGAACTCTCCGCAGCCCAGTCCGAGGGCCGGGGCGAAGTCATCTCTTCACCGCGCATCATCACCGCGAACCAGAAGGAAGCGGTGATTTCGCAGGGTACCGAGATCCCCTACCAGCAGTCGGCTTCGAGCGGCGCCGCGACGGTGCAGTTCAAGGAAGCCGTTCTGTCCCTGCGGGTCACCCCGCTGATCACGCCGGATAACCGGCTGATCCTTGACCTGAACGTCAAGAAGGACAGCGTCGGCAAGGTCATTGTCAGCTCGGGTGGCATCAACGTGCCGGCCATCGACACCAGTTCGCTGTCCACCTCAGTGCTCGTGGGTGACGGCCAGACCGTTGTCCTCGGCGGCATTCTCCAGACCGAACGTCGGGACAGCGAAAAGAAGGTTCCGGGGCTCGGCGACGTGCCGGTGCTGGGCCACCTCTTCAAGTCCTCGTCCAAGGTGAACAACAAGGGCGAACTGCTGATCTTCGTCACTCCGAAGATCCTGCGCGAAGGCGTCAACGTTTACTAATCGGGCGAAAGAACTCCATGTTCCAGAGCAAATCGATGCGCATGAACCAACTGGTTGCCCCGTTCGCCCTGCTGATGGCTGCGGCTCTCACGGCCTGCGGTGGGGGCGGCGATTCGGGTGGTGCGTTCCAGGGCGGGTCCGGCTCCGGCTCGAACACGACGCCTGCGAACACCGTGGCGGCAGTCACCGTGACGGCCAGCACTCCGTCGTTGGCCTCGGCCAACAACACGCCAGTCGAAATCCGCGCCTACGTGCGCAACGCGAACAACCAATACATCACCAATGTGCCCGTAACGATTTCGCCGAGCAGTGGCGGCATCACGGTCAGTCAAGGCACCACCGACGCAGCTGGCGTTGCGGTGGCCTCGCTTGATACGGCTGGCGATCCGACCAACCGCACCATCACCGTGACGGCCACTGCGCAGGGTGTCAGCGGTACCGTGAAGGTCGACGTCGTGGGGAGTGCCGTTGGCATCCAGGGGCCCGACGCGCTCGTGATCAATTCGGCGGGCTCCTACACCGTGACGATGCTTGATTCAAACGGAAGCCCGATCGCAAACAAGGCGGTGACGATCAGTACCTCACCGTCGACGACCCTCAGCGCAACGAGCCTGACGACCGATTCAACGGGTCGCGCCACGTTCAACATGACGCCGACCAGCGGCGGCACGGTCACCGTGACGGCAACCGGTGTGGGTGGGACCGCCAAGAAATCGGTGGCGGTCAGCGCTGACAGCTTTGCATTCACGGCGCCGGCTGTCGGGGCACAGGCGGCGCTTGCCACGCCTGTCACGCTTAGCGTCCGGTGGCTTACCAATGGCGTCGCAGTGCCGAATGGTCAGACCGTGACTTTTGCTGCAACGCGCGGGACCCTTTCCAGTTCGACGGCAGTCACCTCCAGTGGCGTCGCTTCGGTGACGCTGCAGTCGGCCACGGCGGGTGATTCAATCATTACCGCGTCCAACCCTAATGGCGGCTCGACGCAGATCCAGGTCACCTTTGTGGCTGGCACAGCGACGGCCATTAGCGTTCAGGCAAGCCCCTTCACCATCAGCATCAACCGCAGCAGCACGATCACGGCGGTGGTCCGCGATGCGAACAACAACCTGGTCGCTGGAAAGGTCGTGAATTTCAGCAACGCAGGCGATACGACCGGTGGCTCGCTGTCCGCGTCGACTTCCACGACCGACAGCCAAGGCCGTGCAACAGTGGTCTATACGGCCAGTTCCACGACCAGCGCCAACAATGGCGTTATCGTCACTGCCCGGGTGGCAGACGCGCCGTCGGTGACGGGCCAGGTCGCGCTGACGGTCGCCGGGGCGCCGCTCTTCATCAAGTTCGGCACGGGCAACTCGATCCAGCAAATCAACAACGACACGCAGTACCAGCTGCCCTATGCGGTCCAGGTGACAGACGCAAACGGCGTTGGCGTGGCGAACGTCGTTGTCTCTATTTCGGTGCTGCCCTGGAACTATTTCAAGGGCTACCGGACCTGGAACGGCACCAATTGGACCACGACGGTCACCGCATCCTGTGTGAACGAGGACCGCCGTACTGGCAACGCGCTCTACGACTTCAATGGCATTCTGGATCCGGGCGAGGACGAAAACGGTTCCAACCCGTTCGCGAATAGCCAGCTGACCCTGGAGCCGGGAAACGTGGCCTCTGTCTCTCCGGGCAGCGGTACGACCGATGCCAATGGTTTCCTGTTCGTAAACGTGACCTATCCGCAGGATCAGGCCTATTACGTCAGTGCCGTGATGCGGGCGACCACCCAGGTGCAGGGCACGGCCTTCGTGAGCACCTCCAGTCCGTTCTCACTTCCGGGAGCGGCCGATGATTTCAACCAGCAGTCTGTGGCGCCGCCTGGTCCGTTTTCGCCCTACGGCGTGAACACGACCTGTAGCGATCACTTCTAAAGTAGCGAAGCGACATTGATCGCAGGCGGCCGCCTCGTGGCGGCCGTTTCATTTAGACGACTCGCATGATCGGAAAGCGGAACATCTACCTCATCGGCCCCATGGGGTCCGGCAAGACGGCCGTCGGCAAGCAGCTGGCCAAGCTGCTGGCCACGCCGTTCTATGACAGCGACGTGGAAGTCGAGCGCCGGACCGGCGTCGATATCCCCTTCATCTTCGAGCGCGAGGGCGAGCCCGGCTTCCGGGCCCGCGAGCGCGAGGCCATCGAGGCCCTGGTCCTGCTCGAGCCCATTGTTATGGCGACGGGCGGTGGCGCGATCCTCAACGAGGAAAACCGGCGTCTGCTCGCGGAGCACGGCACGGTGATTTACCTCGACACTTCGCTCGGCCAGCAACTGCAGCGCGTCGGTACGGGGCGCGGCCGCCCGTTGCTCAAGGACGGAAACCTTGCTGATCGGCTTCGGAAGCTGCGGGAAGTCCGCGATCCCATCTATAACGCCCTCGCAGACCACGTGGTCCCCACCGACCACCGTCGCGTGAACAAGGTCGCCGAGGACATCGTGCGCATCGTCCGGGGCCCGGAGGCTGCGGACGCCGTGGCGGAGCCGGCATCGGAGTCGCCGGGACCCGTATAATCGGCCTGTGCTGAACCTTAACGTCGACCTGGGCGAACGCTCCTACCCGATCCTGATCGGGGAATCCCTCCTGTCCGATGCGTCGCTGCTCCAGCATCACCTCGCCGCCAAGGACATCCTCCTCGTCACCAACACCACCGTCGGCCCGCTGTATGCGGACCGCGTGATGCAGGCCTTGCAGGGCAATCGCGTCATCGATGTCCGCCTGCCTGACGGCGAACAGCACAAGAATCTCGACAACGTATCCCGCGTGCTCGACGTGCTTGTCGCCAACCGCTTCGGTCGCGACAGCCTCGTCGTGGCGCTCGGTGGCGGTGTAGTGGGTGATCTCGCTGGCTTCACGTCGGCCTGTTACCAGCGCGGCATCGCCTTCGCGCAGATGCCGACGACGCTGCTCTCGCAGGTGGATTCCTCGGTTGGCGGCAAGACCGGCGTGAACCACCCCGGTGGCAAGAACCTCATCGGTGCTTTCCACCAGCCTTCGGTCGTGATCTCCGACACGTCGACCCTGCGTACGCTGCCGCTGCGCGAGCTGCGCGCCGGCCTCGCGGAGGTCATCAAGTACGCCTTCGTCTTCGACATCCAGTTCCTCGACTGGCTCGAGCGCAACCTGGATGCCCTGCTTGCGCTGGATCCCGCAGCCCTCGCGCATGCGATCTATCGTTCCTGCGAGCTGAAGGCCGAGGTCGTCCGCCGCGATGAACATGAGCGCGGTGATCGTGCGCTGCTGAATTTCGGCCACACCTTCGGTCATGCGATCGAGGCGGCCACTGGCTATACGCAATGGCTGCACGGCGAGGCGGTCGGCACGGGCATGTTCATCGCGGCAGACATGTCTGCGCGCATTGGTCTGCTGCCGCGTGAAGACGTGGAACGCGTGAAGCAGCTCCTGCAGCGTGCAGGCCTTGAAACCCAGGCGCCGCGCTTCGGCGCCGCAAAGGCCCATGACTATATGCGCGTCGACAAGAAAGTGAAGTCCGGCCGCATCCGGCTCGTGCTGCTCGAAGCGCTCGGCCGTGCGCGCTTCACGGCCGATTATCCGGACGACGCCCTGGACGCCACCCTGGCGAGCCACTTCGGCTGATGCACATGAACGCGGCACCCGACAGCGCCGCGCTGGCGCCTTACGCAGTCCACGACAGCGCCTCGCGCGGTCGTCGCCATCCCGAGCCGCCGCCGGATTACCGCACTGAGTTCCAGCGCGATCGCGACCGTATCGTCCATTCCAAGGCCTTCCGCCGCCTCGTCTACAAGACGCAGGTGTTCGTGAACCATGAGGGTGATCTATACCGCACCCGCCTCAC
>CANGMU010000086.1 GCA_947454665.1 Pseudomonadota bacterium
AGCGCCGCGCACCGAGAGACGCAGTTGGCCGGCCCAGGTGGCTGCGACTGCATCGGCCTGGAGGCGCAGGTCGTGACCGAGTTCCAGATCGACCTGCTCCAGCCGCAGCAAGGGCCAGAGGCCGACGTGGATCACCCCGATCCGGGCCGCCATGCCATGGCGCAGGGCGGCAGACTCGAGCCGCGCGCGAACGACCTGCTCGAGCGCTGGTCTCAGCCACAGTGTGAACAGGCCGGCCAGCAGCGCCGCGGCGATCGCTCCCAACCACCACCATTTCCTGCGCGGGCTGAACCTGATCATCGGGATGAGGATGCCACCAAATGCAAAGCTGCGGTCCTGCTACCCAGTGGCGTGGTACTGCCGCTACCAGTGTTCGGCGGTGGCGCCCCTGTGGCAATGTGGGCGGTGAGAAAGTCCATGGAGCCGGCAGCGGGAATTCCCTGTTGCAGGCCGGGTGTCTCCACCACCAAATATTACAAGCAGACGGTGGAAGACGTGGCCTGGCGGGCGGCTCGAAGAGGCTCTCCCGATCATTGTTGTGAGGTAGGGGTGTTATGCGGTTGATGACGTTGTTGATGCTCGCGGGTGCTGCCGCTTTCTCGCACGGCGCCGTTGCCCAACGCAGCAGCGTGGACAGTGGTGCGCTGATCGAGAAGTACTGCACGGGCTGCCACAACGGCGAGGACTTCGCCGGTGGGCTCGACCTGCAAACCGCCAATGCCCACACCCTTGCCGAAAAACCCGAAGTCGGCGAGAAACTGATCAAGCGCCTGCGTGCCGACATGATGCCGCCCGTGGGCAAGGAACGCCCGTCCTACGACACCGTTCAGGAACTGGCTCGTGTGCTTGAACAGAGCATCGACAAGCGCGCTGCCGCGAAATCCGCGTACCTGCCGGCGCCGGGGCTTCATCGTCTGAACCGCACCGAATACAGCAACGCCGTCCGCGACCTGCTGGCGCTCAATATCGACGCCTCGAAGTTCCTGCCTTCGGACGACTCCAGTCACGGCTTCGACAACATGGCCGGCACCTTGACCACCTCGCCGGCCTTGATGGAGGCCTACCTGTCGGCGGCCGGCAAGATCAGTCGTCTTGCCATCGGCACCGAAACGGCGCCCACGCTGGCGGTGTTCGATGCGCCGCATGACACCAGCCAGAACGAATACGTCGACGGGCTGCCGTTTGGCACGCGCGGCGGCATGCTGATCGAACACGAGTTCCCCGCTGATGGCGAGTACACGCTGACCGTCAAGGGCATGACCGGTTACTTCACCGCGGTGCTCGGCAACGTCAAGGGCGAGAAGCTGGAAGTCACCGTCGACGGGAAGCGCGTCTACCTGTACGACTGGGACAAGGAGATCTCCACCAAGCGCAGCGATGGCGGCAAGACGCCGGCATTGCCGATCAGCGCTGGCTTCCATCGCATCGGCGTGGCCTTCCTCGCCACCAGCGACCTGCCGGACACGGGGCTCAACAAATCGTTCCAGCGTACGATGAACTCGCCGGGCGCGATTTCCGGTTACACCTTCTACCCCCATGTCGGCCAGGTGTTCATCGAAGGCCCGTTCAAGGGCAAGGTGGCGACCGAGACGCAGAGCCGTCGTCGGATCTTCGAGTGCTACCCGCGGAGCGCCAGCGAGGAGGCCGACTGCGCGCGCCGGATCATCACGACGCTGACCACGAAGGCCTTTCGTCGTCCGGCGAGCACGGATGACATCAAGGCTGTGACGGCGTTCTATCGCAGCGACCGTGAGCGTGGCGGCAAATTCGACAGTGGCATCGAAGCAGTGATCCAGCGCCTGCTGACGGATCCGGACTTCATCTACCGGGCCGAGATCGAACCGGCCAAGGTGGCGGTGGGTACGACCTATCGGATCAGTGATCTCGAGCTGGCCTCGCGCCTGTCGTTCTTCCTGTGGAGCAGCATCCCCGACCTGGAGCTGATCAATCTCGCCGCCGCCAATACCCTGCATCGGCCGGAAGTGCTGAAGAAGCAGGTCGACCGCATGATCGCCGATCCGCGGTCGCAGGCGCTGGTGCGGAACTTCACCGGGCAGTGGCTGAATGTCCGCGGCATCGCGGCCAGTGAGCCAGTGGTGAACCTGTTCCCAGACTTCGACAGTACGCTGCGCGATGCCTTCAAGCGCGAGGTGGAGCTCTTCTTCACGAGCATCATCCAGGAAGACCGCAGCGTGCATGACTTGCTGACGGCGGATTACACCTTCGTCAACGAGCGCCTCGCCAAGCACTACGGTATCCCCGGCATCTATGGCCCGCAGTTCCGTCGGGTCACGCTGGGGCCTGAGCAGGACATGCGCAAGGGCCTGCTCGGCAAGGGCGCGCTGATGACGATCACGTCCGACGCGGCGCGGACGTCGCCGGTGAAGCGCGGAAAATGGTTCCTGCAGACTTTCTACGGCGTCAGCCCGCCGGATCCGCCGCCGGGCGTCGAGGTCAAGTTGGACCAGAAACCCGGCGAAGCCCCGAAGAGCATGCGTGAGCGCCTTGTGCTCCACACCACCAACCCGAGTTGCGCCAGCTGCCACAAGCAGTTCGAGCCCATGGGCCTGGTCTTGGAGAACTTCGACGCGGTGGGCCAGTGGCGCACGACGGAAGTCGGCAATCCGATCGACTCGGTCGCCACCATCAACGACGGCACGCGCATCGACGGCATCAAGGGCCTGCGCGACCTGACGATGCGCAAGCGAGAGATGTTCGCGGAAGTGGTGATCGAAAACCTGCTCACCTACGCCATCGGCCGCGGCCTCGATCACCACGACATGCCGCTGGTTCGTTCGCTGACGCACGACGCAGCCAAGCGCGATTACCGGTTTTCCTCACTGGTGATGGGTGTGGTCCAGAGCCCGGCCTTCACCATGAACATGAAATCCGCTGACATGAAATCAGTCGACATGAAATTGGCCGCAGTGTCGACGAAGGGGGAGTAAAGCCATGTTCATCACCAAAAAGCACATCAGCCGTCGTGCCATGTTGCGCGGCGCTGGCACCGCACTGGCTCTTCCCTTGCTGGATGCGATGATTCCCGCCATGACGGCGGAATCGAAGACCGCTGCAAAGACGCCGCCGCGCTTTTTCGGCGGCTTCGTGCCGCATGGCGCCGCACCTGGCTACTGGATTCCCGAAAAGGTCGGCGCTCTGCCTGCCGAGCTGCCGTTCATCTGGAAGCCGATGGAGCCGTTCCGTCAGCACCTGAACATCCTGACGGGTCTGCATTCGCGCTCCGCCGAGCCGCCTCCGGGTGAAACCGGCGCCGACCACTGGGTGGCCGCGGCCTACCTCTGCGCGCAGAAGCCGCGCAAGACCGCCGGTGCCGATGTGTACGCCGGCCAGACCATTGACCAGATCATCGCCGCCCGCTACGGACAGGAAACGCTGCTGCCTTCGGTGGAAATTTCCGTGGAAGACCCGGGCTCGGGTTCCAGCAACTGCGGCGAAGGCTACAGCTGCGTCTACACGAACACGATTTCGTGGGCGGCTCCGAACACGCCCCTGCCGATGGAGCTGAACCCGCAGGTCGTCTTCGAGCGCATGTTCGGCAGCGGCAGCACCGCCGAGCAGCGCGTGATGCGCCGTGAGCGCAACCAGAGCATCCTTGATTCGGTCAACGACAAGATCAGGGGTGTGCGCAACACCATCAGCGCGCCGGACCGTGCGCGCCTGGATGCCTTCACGGACAACGTCCGTGAAATCGAGCGCCGCCTGAAGATCGCCGCGAGCGCGACCACGGCCGCCCCGGAGAATTTCGCAGTGCCCCCGGGCATTCCGCAGTCCTTCGACCAGCACATCAAGATCATGTTCGATCTGCTGACGCTCGGGTTCCAGGCCGACATCACCCGCGTTGGCACCATGCTGTTCGCGCGCGATCTCACGGGCCGCGTCTATCCGGAGAGTGATTCGCCGACACTGGGTTTCCACGGTGGTTCGCACCATGGCGAGGACCCGAACCTGATCAATCAGCTGTCGAAGATCAACCAGTACCACGTGAAGATGCTGGCCTACTTCGTCGACAAGCTGGCGAACACCAACGATGGCGACGGCTCGCTGCTCGACCACTCGTTGCTGATGTACGGCAGCAACATGGGCAATCCCAACCAGCACGCCCACTACGACGTGCCGCATATCCTTGTTGGTGGCAACAACGGCAAGCTCAAGGGCGGTCGTCATCTGGCCTTCCCGACCAAGCAGGTGCCGACCGGCAACCTGCTGGTGAGCATCCTCGATCAGTTCGACATCCACCGTGAAAATTTCGGCGACAGCACTGGTCGTCTGCCTGGTCTGGTGTGACGGGCTTGAGGGTGAACATCATGCGTAGCGTTGTCTGGAATGCGTTCTCCGCGGTGTTGCTGTCGACGATGGCTGGCCAGGCCTCCGCGCAGGCGGAAATGGCGGATGCGGCTGCCAGGGGGGATACGGTATCGATCGAGCGGCTGCTGAAGGGCGGCGCCGACGTGAATGCCCAGCAGGCCGATGGCGCCACGGCGCTGCAATGGGCGGCCTATCGCGGCGACGCGAAGCTGGTCGAGCGCCTGCTGAAGGCGGGCGCCAAGCCGGGCCTGTCCAATCGCAATGGCGCTACGCCCTTGTGGCTGGCCGCGAACCGTGGCGACGCCGCGGTCATCCAGGTGCTGCTCAAGGGCGGTGCCGACGCCAACGAACAGCTGCCGCTCGGCCGACGCCCGCTGATGCTGGCGGCACGCTCGGGCAATGTGGATGCCGTGCACGCCCTGATTGAGCACGGTGCCGATGTGAATGCCAGTGAAGCAGAGCGGGGCACCACCGCCTTGATGCAGGCGGCCGACCAGGGCCATGCCGGTGTCCTGAAAGAATTGATACAGCACGGCGCCAAGGTGGCGGCCGTGTCGAAGCCGGTGCTGCGCGATGGGCGATCGGCGGCGCTTGGCAATTCCGAGGATCCCCGCCGTGCGGTGCGGCAGCAGAACATTGCGGCGCTCTGCGAAGCCAAGAAGCCCGACCTGGAACAGGTGAGGGCACAGCGTGTCCTGCTGATGGGCGATAGCCAGAAGACGGTTCCTGCTGCCGACCTGTGCAAGGGCATCCAGCGCACCGGCCTGGGCTTCGTGACCATTGCCGGCGCCGGCGGCAATGCCGGCGCGGGTGTCGGCGGCGAAGTGGCGTTCGAGGTCGACGCGAACGGCAATCTTGTCCTCGACGCGAATGGCGATCCGGTCCCCGTCCGGACCAACCGCCGCGCCCCGCGTGAAGCGGACGGCGGTGAGTTGACTGCGCTGGTCTACGCCGCGCGGACGGGCAGCATCGATGCCGCACGCGCGCTGCTGGAAGGTGGCGCCGACGTGAACCAGACGACGCGCTACGGCTGGAGCCCGCTGCTGGCCGCCACGCAGAACCAGAACTACCAGATGGCGAAGTTCCTCATCGAGCGCGGCGCCAAGGTGAACCTGGCCAACAAGGGTGGCTGGACGCCGCTTTACCTTGCCACGGACAACCGCAATATCGAAGGCGGCGACTACCCGACGCGTACGGCCGACATGGACAGCCTTGCGTTTATCACTTTCCTGCTCGACAAGGGCGCGGACATCAATGCCCGCATCACCGAGAGCACGGAAACGCGCACGGTGTTCACCAACCAATGGTTGAACGAAGATGGCGCAACGGCTTTCCTGCGTGCCGCGCAGTCCGGCGATCTGGAGCTGTTGAAGCTGCTGGTCTCGCGCGGTGCGGATCCAAAGATCAACACACGACTGGGTGTGACGCCGCTGGCGGTGGCCGCCGGTATCGGCTGGGTGGAAGGCGTGACGCGCGAGCGGTCTACCGTGGAGACGGTGGCGTCCGTGAAATACCTGCTGTCGCTGGGCATCGACCCCAACTTCCAGGCCAGCACCGGCCGCGTGGCGCTGCACGGCGCTGCACACAAGGGTTCGACCGAGGTCGTCAAGGTGCTGGTGGAGGCGGGCGCCAAGGTGGATGTGCGCGATTTCGGCAACACGGACAACCGCGGCAGCCCCGAACTGTCTGCCCACACGTGGTTGCCGATCGACTATGCCGATGGGCTCGTCCGCGTTGGTGTGCAGTCGGCGATCCCCCATCCGGAGACCGCAAAGGTGCTGCGCGATTACATGCTGAAGGTCGGGGTGAAGGCGCCGCCGGAAGGCCGCACGCTGGAATCGCTGTGCATCGTCGAAGTGTGCAGGCCGGGCTACGATCCGATCGGCATCAACAACTGACCGGACCAAGAGGACGCGCGGCAGCGGGTTGTCGATTGCAGTGTCACCGGCTAGGCTGGTTGCCTGATCAAGCCGAGCGTGAGACTTGGCATATCGGCCCAACCCTTCGAGAGAAAGTGACATGCCTCGTGCCCTCGCGCTGCTCGCGTTCTTGTTCCTGCTGCCGCACGGCGAGGCTGGGGCTGCTGCCCCCGCTCTTCGCAAGACCCCGGACATTTTCGGCATCTGGATGACGGTAGTCCCCAGCAGCCCGAATTACCTTCCTGCTTGGGCGAGCAAGCCCAATACGCCCGCCCCGGAATTCACGGCCTGGGGCGCTGAGCGCTCCCGGGAACTGGGACGCCTCGGGCCCGAACTGCCGACGCCCAGCGCCTGTGAGCCCGTCCACCCCCTGGCTTTCATCGGTGGGTTCTTCCCGCTCCAGATCCTGCAGGGCCACAACCAGATCGTGATGATGAACGAGTGGGTCGCCGTGCCGCGGCGTCTCTACACGGACGGGCGCGGGCATCCGCCCGCTGAGGACCTCTTGCCGAGCTGGCAAGGTCATTCGATCGCCCGCTGGGAAGGCGACACGCTAGTCGTTGACACGATCGGCCTCAACGGGCGGACGCGTCCGACCAACGGATACTTCGCGAACAGCGTGAACGCGACGCCCGAGAGCCTGAAGGTGCCGCGCCTGCCGGGCAGCGACCAGGCGCATCTCGTCGAGCGGATCCGCCTCGTGGGCAAGGGCAATATCCTCGAGGTCACGAGGACGTTCACCGATCCCAAGACCTATGTCCGCCCGTTCACGAGCACGATCTATCTGGAGCGCAGCCCGGACATCGACGTCCAGGAGTACTACTGCTCCGACAACGAGCGCGCCGGCGATGAAGGCCACTGACGATGCAGCCCACCACGGCAGGAGATTCCCGATGAAAGTTGTGTCGAAGCTGGCCAGTGCCGCCGCCGTCGCCCTCGCCTGTTCCGCGGCGACTGCCCATCATTCCTTCGCAATGTTCGACCTTGCGAAGGACGTCACCGTCGAGGCCCGGATCAAGCAAGTGCAGTTCACGAATCCGCACGTCTGGCTGCAGATCCTCGTCACCGACGACAAGGGCGTGGAAACGGAATGGAGCATCGAGTCCGGTGCGCCCGGCATGATGCTGCGCAATGGCTGGAAGCCGTCGACGCTGAAGCCCGGCGACAAGGTGACACTGACGATGCATCCGCTGCGGAACGGAAATCCCGGTGGCAGCCTCGTGAGAGTGAAGGTTCCGGACGGCCGATCGCTTGGTCCGGGCGCAACGCCGTAGTGCGACAGGCCGCGCTGCGCGAGGGGCGGAGGCTCGAGTCACTCTGAAGCTTCAAAGTGTGCGAGCCGGGGTACGACCGGATCGGTGTCAACCAAGGAGTCATGCCCGATGAGCCAATATCCTTCCTTTAGTCGACGCCAGATGCTGATGGGCCTTTCCGCCTTCGCCGCGGCGCCCGCGATCAGTCTCTCCGGCGAAAGCCGGAAGGTCCCGTCCTCCATCATCGACGTGCACGCGCATTTCCAGCCCTCGGTGCTCAAAGCGTTGAACATGCCGGGTCCGATGGCGGCGTGGAGCCTGCAGAAGCACCTGGATGACATGGGCGCTGCCGGTGTTTCCCGTTCGATGCTGTCGATCACCACGCCGGGTGTGCCAGAGACCGGGGAGCGTGCACGCACGCTGGCGCGCGGCACCAACGAGGAGGCGGTGAAACTCGCCGCCACCTACGCAGGGAAGATCGGTTTCTTCCTCGCCGTGCCCATGGACAGCCCTGATGCCGCGTTGAAGGAAATTGAATACGGGTTCGACGTGCTGAAGGCGCCCGGCGTCGGGCTGTTCACGAGTTATGGCGGAGAGTGGTTGGGTGACAAGCGCTTCGACCCGGTGTTCGAGGAACTGAACCGCCGCAAGGCCATTTGCTACGTCCACCCCAATACGGCTAATTGCTGCACGCGGCTGATTCCAGAGGTGGCCGATACGCTGGTCGAGTACGGCACGGACACCACGCGCGCCATCACCAGCTACATCTATCGGGGCGCGGCACGGCGCTATCCTGATGTGCGCATGATCTGGAGCCACTCTGGCGGCACCATGCCATTCCTGATCGAGCGCTTCGACGGCGCGGATCGCGGCGCTGCTGCCAAAGCCGAGGCGCCCGATGGCTTCCGCGCCGCTGCGGCGCGTTTCTTCTACGACATCGCGCAGTCCACCGAGGCGGCGCCCTCCCGGGCCCTGAAGCAGATCGTGCCCTCCGAGCGAATTGTTTTCGGATCGGATTACCCGTTCCGGACGACGCTGGAACACGTGAGGGGACTTGAGTCGGCCGGGGTGTATACCGCGAGCGAACTCAGCGGCATCTACGCAGGCAACGTGGGTCGATTCCTGCCGGAGTTGTTGCGCTGATCGATCGTTGGTGACGAATGGTCAATTGAACAGCACCAGGACCCCGTCTA
>CANGMU010000087.1 GCA_947454665.1 Pseudomonadota bacterium
AAGGAATTCAGCCGCGCGTCCACCACCGTCGTCGACGTGATCATGAAGCTGCTGTATGGCGATTACGCGCACAAGCTCGATGCCGGCCTGAAGGGTCTGGGCTTCACCGGTGACCTCAACTTCGCCGACTGCACGGCCTCGCTGCTGCCCTGGCGCGAAGCCCTGCAGGCCCCGTACAAGATCCTCTTCGCGGGACCTGCCGCAGGCACGGCGTCCTGCCGACGCCTCGGCAACGCGATCGGCGAGCCGCGGCTGATCTGCTGCGACGTGGGCGGTACGTCGACGGATGTTTCGCTGATCCTCGGCGGTGAATCCTTCACCAACGACAGCTTCGAGATCGAGCACGACCTCGTCATCAGCGCGCTGTCGACGGAAGTGTCCAGCGTGGGTGCCGGCGGCGGCAGCCTCGTCGACGTCTCGGAATCCGGCGACATCACCGTGGGCCCGGCCAGTGCCGGCGCGATTCCCGGGCCCGCCTGCTATGGCCGTGATGGCACGCGACCGACCGTCACCGACGCCTGCCTGCTGATGGGCATCCTCGAGCCGCGCGGCTTTGCCGGTGGCCAGCTGGAACTGGATGCGGAAGCCTCGCGCCGCGCTTTTGAAAGTCTGCAGACGCCGATCCCGCTGATGCAGCGCGTGGGATACGCCTACCAGATCGCCATCAACAACATCGCCGAGGAAGTGGCCAACGTCGCGATCCGCCACGGCAGCGACCCGCGCGATTTCAGCCTCGTTGCGTATGGCGCCGCGGGTCCGATGCTGCTGGCCTCCGCGCTCGACACGCTGAACGTGAAGCGCGTGATCGTTCCGCCGCAACCGGGGCTGTTCTCAGCGCTCGGCCTGCTCAGCACGGACCTCGTCTTCAGCGACAGCCGCAGCCAGTACCTGTTGCTCATGCCGGAGGCCGCGCCACAGATCGCGCAAATCTTCGACGAGATGGAGCAGAAGCTGCGCGCCGCCGTCGGCGAATCCGGCGCTGCGGCGACGATCCGCCGCAGCTTCGATGGTCGCCTGATGGGGCAGACCTGGGAAACGCCCTTCGTCGACGTGCCGGAAGGCGCGCTGACCGCGGAGACCATCGCCGGGATGATCGGCAACTTCCACGCCGAATACCATCGGCGTAACGGACTCTCCATGCCGATGATTCCGGTGCAGGGCGTCAGCTATCGCGTGCAGCTGGTGTTGCCCGCATCCAAGGTCGAGTTCCCGCGCCTGCCCGACCCACCGCCCGGCGCGCGGCCGATACCGATCGGCATGCGCACATTGCGCGAACTCTCGCCGCAGCCGGTGGAAGCGTCGATCTACGAACGCGAGTCGCTGCCGCGCGGCGCCTGCGTGACAGGCCCCGCGATCATTCAGGAAGCCCTCTGCACGACGCTGGTCGGTCCTGGCCAACAGGCCACGGTCGGCGCACTGGGCGAGCTGTACATCGAAAAGACGGAGGCTGCATGACCACCCGCATCCGCGACCTGACGCCCGAGGCGTTTGCCTCGCGCTATGACTGCGACCGCTTCGTGGCCACCGTGCTGGGCAACCGGCTCGAATACGTGCTGGAACATGTCTGCCAGAAACTGCTGGCCTGCGCCTTCTCGCCCGTGCTGCGCGATCTCTATGACTTCGCCGCAACGCTGACCGGTCCGCCGGAAACGAACTATGCGACGCCGGTCGTCAGCAAGAGCTTCATGGCCTTCACGGGCACGATGACCGAATCGGTGCGCAACACGATCGAGGAATACGGCCCGGAACGGCTGCGCCCCGGCGACGTGATCATCGCCAACGACCCCTACCGCATCGGCACTCACGTCAACGACGTGCTGTTCTGCCGGCCGGTCTTCTTCGACGGCACGCTAACGGGCTTTGTCACCATCAAGGCGCACCAGCTGGACATCGGCGGCGCCGTGCCCGGCGGCTTCAGCGCGACCAAGACCAGCGTCTACGAGAATGGCCTCGTGTTGTCGCCCCGCGCGCTGGTGCAGGCCGGTGAACCGGTGCGCGAGACCTGGACGCTGTTCATCGACAACGCGCGCTTCGCGCCTGTGCTCGTGCGCGACATGCAGACGATCTGCGCCTGCCTCGACCTGGGCGAACAATTGCTGCTGTCCTCGCTCGAGCGTTACGGCCGCCCCGCCCTGCTGGGCGCGATGCGCTATGTCTGCGATGCCGATGCCGAGCGCATGGCGACGGCGCTGGCACGCATCCCCGACGGTCAGTGGAAGGGCGAAGCGCTGGTCGACTGTGACGGGTTCGATGCGACCGAGGAGTTTCCGATCCGCTGCACGATCACTAAGCGCGGCGAGCACATCGAGATCGACCTCTCCGGCACGTCGCGACAGGCGCGCACGTCGATCAACGGCACCTTCCTCGATGTAAAAGCGACGGTCGGCGTCGCACTGAAATTCCTGTTCGACCCGGATGGGCGTTTTACCTCCGGCATGTACCGCAACGTGGACATCGTGATCCCGGACGGCGCCATCTGCTCCGCGCTGCCACCGGAAGGCGTGGTGTTCGCCTATGGGGAATCCACGAACGCGATGATGCTGGCAATCCTGCAGGCGATGGCCACGGCCGTCGGTGAGAACGCGGTCGCCGGCGACACGGGTTCACCCAACCTGCACACCTCGCATGGCCTGAATCCGGACGGGTCGCTGTGGCTTTCAATCGGCGTGGCAGGGGGCGAACGCGGACCCTGGGGTGCGACGAAGGCCGGCGATGCCGACAGCTTCAGCATCTTCTACCAGGCCAACAGCATCGACACGGCGATCGAGGTCAGCGAAGCCGACGCACCGGTCGCGATCCTGCGTCGCGAATACGTGACCGACTCCGCCGGCCCCGGTTACAACCGCGGTGGCGCGGCCGTACTGAAAGACTCGGTCTTCCTCGCGCCTGCGGCCCACAACCCGATCGTGCTGCGCTACAAGCAGCCCACGGGCAAGGGCGTACGCGGCGGTGGGGACGGCACGCTGGGTGGCGTATGGCTGTGGCCCGCAAAGGATGGCGAAGCCATCCAGCAGCGCGACACCTCGGCGGCCGGCTTCCGCACGGCGGTCCGTGTGGCCGGTCGCCTCGATGCCGAAACCGGACTGCCCAGCCTCGATGGCGAATACCACTGGTTCGGCCAGGAGCGCGAATGGCGCACGGCACCGGGCGCAACCTGGCGGTACCTCACCAATGGCGGCGGCGGCTGGGGCAACCCCTTCGACCGCGAACCCGAGCGCGTGAAGCGCGACGTGCGCGATGGCTATGTCAGCCTGGAAGGCGCACGCCGTGATTACGGCGTGGTCGTGACCGGCGACCCTGCACGCGACCCGGAAGGCCTCGCGATCGACGAGGCCGCCACGGCCGCGCTGCGAGCCAATCTCAGGGCAGGCGCGCCTTCAGCCAGGCCGTAAGGTCGACGAGCTCGGCTGGGCAGAGGGAATGCTCCATCGGGTATTCCCGCCAGTCGACGCCGTAACCCTGTGCGGTGAGCACGTCGCGCGACGCAGAGCCCAGCTCGTGCGTGACCACCGGGTCGCGCGTGCCGTGACACATGAGGATGGGCACGCGACGATTGGCCGCATGCGCCTCGGCGGGCAACTGCGACTTCAGGGGCAGGTAGGTCGACAGCGCGAGGATGCCTCCCAGTGGTTCGTCGTGGCGCAGGCCCGTGTACAGGGCCATCGCACCACCCTGCGAAAAGCCCGCCAGCACGATGCGGTTCGCAGCGATGCCGGCGATGCGCTCGCGGGCGATATAGGCCAGGATGCGTTGCGCCGATTCCCGGATACCGGTTTCATCGTCGCGGCCCGCGGCGGTCAGCGAACTGATGTCATACCAAGCCCGCATCGAATAGCCGTTGTTGATCGTGACCGGCCGGACCTGCGCATGCGGGAAGACGAAGCGGATCGCCGCACCCGGCGCCAGTTTCAGTTCCGGCACGAGCGGCACGAAATCGTGTCCGTCGGCACCCAGGCCATGCAGCCAGATCACGGCTGCGTCGGCCGGCCGATCGGCGGGCGACAGGACGACCGCGTCGTCGGTTTCAGTAAACGTGGTTTTCATGGTCTGCTATTGAAAATCATCCCGCAGGCACCCAGCTAGCTTTTTCATGTCGCTCGTCCTTCATTACGCCGGTCTGCCGCTCACGATCGCCCTGTCGCTCATCGCGCTCGTGGCCTTGTGGATCGGCCTTGCACCCGTGCTGCAGCGTCGCCGTCGTCGTTATCTGTGGCGACGGCCCTTCCCGCCCGCCTGGGACGCGATCCTGGCGCAGGAACTGCCGGGCCTGCGCCGGCTTCCGGCCGACCTGCTGCGCCAACTGAAGGCGCACCTGCAGGTCTTCCTCGACGAAAAACGCTTCGTCGGCTGCGGTGGTCTCGTGGTCGACGACCGCGTGCGCGTGACCATCGCCGCGCAGGCCTGCCTGTTGCTGCTGAACCGGCGGGGCGCGGACTACTACCCCGAACTGAAACAGGTGCTGGTCTACCCGGATGCCTTCGTCGTCGAACGACTGCGGCAGGATGCGATGGGACTGCAGCACCATGCGGCGCAGGTGCTGTCGGGAGAATCCTGGAGCCGGGGCCAGGTGGTGCTGTCCTGGCAGGCCACGCGCGACGGCGCGGCGAACCCGGGCGATGGCCACAACGTGGTGCTGCACGAATTCGCACACCAGATCGACCAGGAGTTCGGGGCAGCCAACGGGGCCCCCTTGCTGTCGAAGCGCGAGGACTACGCCAAGTGGTCAGAGGTGCTGGGCGGCGAATTCGCCCGGTTGCACGAATCACTGGCCCGCGGCGAGCCGACCTTGCTCGACCCCTATGCCGCGACCGACCCGGCGGAATTCTTTGCCTGCGCCACGGAGCTCTTCTACGAGCGGCCGCAAGACCTCGCGATGGTGCACCCAGCGCTGTACAACGAGCTGCGACGCTTTTACTGCGTCGATCCGGTCCGCTGGCGCTGAGGCGCTCAGCCCTTCTGGGACTGCTCGAGCAGGAAGAGATCGGTCAGCAGGGCGCGCAGGTGAACCGAGGCATTGAGGTTGTCCACCAGCAGCGAGGCAATGCGCGGCTTCGACAAGACCAGGGCCAAGGCACCCCGGGCCACGCGTGCATCACGATCCAGCGCATCGAGCCAGGCACCGACATCCGAATCAACGCCCGGCAGGGCGGCACGTGCCGCCGCAGCCAAGCCGTCCAGTGAAGCATGCATGGCCGTCAGGATGGCGCGCGCTTCGGTGCCGGCATCGTCCTGCCGGCCCTGCGCCGCATAGGCCAGCAGGTATTCATAGCCGCGCTCGAAGGTATCGATGCGCGTCGCCAGATCAGGCTCACTCACCGCGTTCCACCTTCGCCAGATCATGATCTTTGGCGAGCGCGGCACGGGACACATTCCCGCGCAGCATGGACTTGAGGTAGTGACGCTTCTCCGGCAGCAGGCCGAAGTAGACGTGCACGATCACCAGGAACACGGCCCCCAGCGCCGCAAGGTCATGCAGCAGCGTCAACAGGCCCCAGGTCTTCAGTTGCAGCAGGTAAGGATTGCGCGTCAGGAACGGCACACCGGCCTTCACCATCAGGATGAGGCCCGTGGCGATGGCCACCAGGACCACGACCATCCAGGCGACGTGCATGCCCTTCTGCGGCAACGAATACTTGCCGGGCTTCGCGCCCTTCAATTCGGCGAAGTCCGCGCCCTTCAACTGCATGGCACGGAGGTTCAGGGCAGCCACCGCGCGATAGACGTGGAACAGCACCATCGCCGTGAGCACAAGGCCCGCGACCCAATGCGGCACCAGCCACGCAAAGCGGATGCCGATGATCGGCAACAGGCTCGTGCCCAGCAGCACGAACATCGTGGCCGCGGTCACCCAGTGGAAGATCCGGTCTGGTGCGGCATGGCGCCGCAGGCTGTCAACATTCTGGTCGGCCATGGCCTTCAGCCCCCGCTCTTGCGGCCGAGAAGCCGCCGTACCGCATGCACCACGACGACCGCCACGCCAGCCCCGAAGGCCACGCCCAGCAGATCCCAACTCACGCCGTTCACCACGACGGCGCCCCACGCATCATGTCCGTATCGCAACAGTTCCATGGCGTCATGCATCCCGGATCGCGCGACGGACGAGGTTCTCCATCAGCGGGATCTTGTAGTGGTTGAAGTTCAGCGGCTTCGCGCCGTCGGCAGCCAGCTTGCCGGCCTTGTCGGCCGTGGCCTCGTCCTTCGTGCTGCCGCGGATCGCGGCCTGCACGGCGGTGAGCCGCCAGGGCACGGCACCGACCGCACCGCAGACCAGGCTCGCATCCGTGATCTTTCCGCCTTCGAGCTTCATCGCTGCGGCGATGCTCACGAGCGCGAAGTCCCAGACGTTACGGTCCGCGACCTTCTCGAAGTAGAACGTGGCACCGGCCCACTTCGACGGGATGCGGACGGCGACAAGGATGTCGCCCGGCTCCAGCACCGTCATGCGGCGGATGTCCACCGCCGGCCCGACGAAGAACTGCGACGCGGGAATGACGCGCTCGCCCTTCGCGCTGCGCACGACCATGCTGCCTTCAAGCGCGACGATCGCATTGGCCGTATCGGAGGGCTGCACGGCGACGCAACGGCTCGCGCCGAAGATCGCATGCTCGCGGTTCTGACCTTCCGGCGTGTCCGCGTAGCACATGTTGCCGCCGGCCCGATAACAGTCGACGCCATGGCGGTAATACCAGCAGCGCGTGTCCTGGCAGAGGTTGCCGCCCAGCGTGCCGGCATTGCGGATCTGCGGGCTCGCAACGCGTCCAGCCGCCTTCGCGAGCAGGCCGAACTTCTCCTTCACGAGCGCGTGCTGCTCGATCTCCGAGAGCGTCGTCAGCGCACCGATCTCGATCCCGCCTTCCCGCTCGCGCACGCCCTTGAGCGCCGCGATGCCGCCGAGGTCGATGACCGCCGGGGTGCGCTTCGTGCGGTTCTTCAACCAGTCAAAGCTGTCCTGGCCTGCGCCAAGCAGCCATCCGTCTTCTCCCAACCTTGCCGCGAGATCGACTGCCGCCTCGACCGAATCGGGCTGGTACAGGTCGAAATGCGGCATCATGTCCTTGAGCATTTCCGGCCTCCCCTTACTGGCAGTTGGTCTGAAGCGGACCGTGCGACGGCGCGCGGCCCGAAACGTGGTTCACGATCATGTCGGCCATCACCGGCGTGCGGTTGAACACATGGCCCCCGACGGCATCCGAGATCGCACAGAGCAGGGCCGAGGCAGCGCAACCCAGCAAGGGTTCACCGATGCCCTTCGTGCCCAGCGGGCTCGACGGATCCGGCTTGTCCACGGCCGACGTGCGCAGCGAGCTCGGCACGTCGAGGAAGCTGGCCGGCTTCGCCTGGTACAGACCGACGCTCGCGGGCAGGCCGTTCTGCGGGTCATAGACGATGCGTTCGAGGCCTGCCACCGACAGGCCCTGGATGCCACCGCTCTTGATCTGCGTCTCAAGACCCGACGGATGGATCACGGTGCCGCAATCGGCGACCGCGAGGTATTCCAGGATCTTGTACTTGCCGGTTTCCACATCAAGTTCGATCTGGACGAACGCGGCGGCGAACGCAGACGGCGCGCCCTTCACGGGCAGTGTGTCCTTGGCGACGCCGACAAGGCCCGTGCCGGCCAGCGCCGTCGCGGATTCCTTGGTCATCGGATTGATGTCCGCCGGCAGCTCATGGCCATCGAACTTGCCACCCAGCTCGATCGCGCGCTGCGCCACCTGGCCATAGGTCAGGCCGGTGCCCGGACTGCCCTTGCGGAAGACGCGCTTGCCGTCGATGTCGTAGTCGTCGGCCTTGCCGCCCAGCTTACCGGCGGCGATTTCCTTCATCTTCTGCACGGCGTCCATCGCGGCCACGTAGTTCGTGCGCGCCATGGTGAAGTTCGTGTTGCTGCCAAACTGCCCGATGTTCCAGGGCAGGTGGCGACGGCTGTCACCACGCTCGACGACGCAGTCCTCCCAATCGACCTTCAGCACTTCGGCGGCGATGCGCGAGGTGCTCGAATGCGAGTAGGTGCCAAGGTTGCCGACGCCCGAGTGCAGGTGGATCTTGCCGCTGGGCTTGATGCACAGCAGGCCATCGAAACCGAAGAAGCCCGACGGGTGGTAGGCCTGACCGATCGCCACGCCGGTCACCTTGGTGCCCACGCGCTTGCCGGACAGGGACTTCTTCTGTTCCCAGCCGAACAACTCGGCGCCCTTCTTCAAGGCGTCCTGCAGGTAGCAACTGGAGACCGTGTCGCGCTTCGCACCGAAGGCACCGTTCAGGCCCGGCGCGTTCTTCAGGCGGATCTCGAGGCGATCGACCTTCAGTTCCCGCGCGGCCTTGTCCAGCAGCGGCTCCATGATGTGGACCATCTGGTTGTAACCCGGGCCACGCTGCGCACTGCGGAACGGCGAGTTCGCATGCACCGGCATGCCGCGCCAGCGCATCGCCTCGGGCTGGTAGACCAGCGACAGGGCGTCGGCCGCGTTACGGAAATCCCAGAAGCTGTTGTACGCGCCGTTTTCCTGCACGACGTAGAGGTCGGCGGCCAGCAGCTTGCCGTCTTCGCCGAAGCCCAGCTTCACCTGGCCCTGGAATCCCAGGCGGGCGGAGCCGTGGTAATACTCTTCGGCACGGCTGATGCGCAGCATCACCGGACGGCCGATCTTCTTCGAGAACAGGGCCGGCAGGGCCTGGATCG
>CANGMU010000088.1 GCA_947454665.1 Pseudomonadota bacterium
CAAGGCAAGCTTGCGGGCGACGGCGCGGGCAGCGGCAGCGCGCGGGAAACGCGTGCGGGTGTCGTTGGACATGCGTCAGGCCTGCCGCAGCAACAGCGCCATTTCGATCGCTGATTCCATTGCCTCGCCGCCTTTGTTCATCCGTTGGGTGTCCGCCCGTTCCTCGGCCTGCGCGACGGTCTCGACGGTCAGCACGCCGAAGATGACCGGCAGTCCGGTGTCGAGCGCGGCCTGACTCAGGCCGCGAGCCGCCTCACCGGCGACGTATTCGAAATGCGGCGTATCACCGCGGATCACGCAGCCCAGCGCCACCACGGCATCGAAGCGACCGGAGGCCGCGAACCGCTTGCAGGCAAGCGGCAGCTCGAAGGCACCGGGTACGCGCGCCAGCGTGAGGTCGTCGGCAGAGCCGCCATGACGCGCCCAGGCATCCAGCGCACCCTGAAGCATCCCGTCGATGATGAAGTCGTTGAAGCGGGCCGCGATGACCGCGACCTTGAGGCCTGCGGCCAGCGTACTGTGCCGGTGTTCGGCATTGCCCACGATCTGCGGGACGCCATCGACCACGCTGAAGCGGGACATCAGGTGAACTCCTTGCCGACATAACCGGCCACTTCAAGGTCGAAGGCCGACAGGCCATGCATCTGCTTCGGCGCAGACAGCACGCGCATCCGGCGGACGCCCAGGTCCTTCAGGATCTGCGCGCCCACGCCATAGGTGCGCAACACGGCATCGCCACTGGCCGGCGTCACCGGCTCCGGCACCCGATGGCCTTGCACGGCATCGGCCAGCATGCGCGGTGTTTCCGTCTCGCGCAGGATCACGAGCACGCCACAGGGCTCCTTCGCGATGCGTTCCATGGCAGCGCGCAGCGTCCAGCTCTGCCCTTCCTTCACGCCCAGCATGTCGCGCAGCGTGTCGGCCAGATGCACGCGCACCAGCGGCAGGGACTGTGCATCGGGCACGCCCTTGACCAGCGCGAGGTGCAGGTCGCGGTGCACATGGTCTTCGTAGCAATACAGGCGGAAGCCGCCGAATTCCGTATCGATGTCGCGCTCGGCGATGCGCTCGACGCTGCTCTCGTTGCGCAGGCGGTAGCGGATGAGGTCCCGGATCGTGCCCATGCGCAGACCATGGAGCTTCGCGAATTCCTCGAGCTGCGGACGGCGGGCCATCGTGCCGTCGTCGTTCATGATCTCGACGATGACGGCAGAGGCTTCCAGGCCGGCAAGCCGGGCGAGATCGCAGCCCGCCTCGGTGTGGCCGGCGCGGGTGAGCACGCCGCCTGGCTGGGCCATCAACGGGAAGATGTGGCCGGGCTGGCGCAGGTCTTCGGCGCGGGCGCCGGGTGCGACGGCAGCCTGGACCGTCTTGGCGCGGTCATAGGCCGAAATGCCCGTCGTGACGCCTTCGACGGCTTCGATCGACAGGGTGAAATTCGTGCGGCGTTCGCTGTCCGTGCTGCTGACCATCAGCGGCAGGCGCAGCTGCGCGCAGCGCTCACGCGTCAGCGTCAGGCAGATCAGCCCGCGGCCGAAGCGCGCCATGAAATTGATGTCCTCGGGGCGCACCTTCGAGGCCGCCATGAGGAGGTCACCCTCGTTTTCGCGGTCTTCATCGTCGACGATGACGACCATCTTGCCGGCGGCGAGGTCCGCGAGGATGTCTTCGATACGGTCAAAGACCGGCGCGGTCTCGACGGGGCTGGGGCTGTCGGTCATCCGGCTATTCTAACAGCGCGCGGCCAGCAGCCGCTCCAGGTAACGGGCCATCGGATCCACTTCGAGGTTCACCCGCTGCCCTTCGCGGAGCGCGCCGAACGTGGTCACCTCGACCGTATGCGGAATGAGGTTCACGCCAAAACGCCGACCGTCCACTTCGTTGACCGTCAAGCTGATGCCGTCGAGCCCGACCGAACCCTTGGGCGCGATGAAACGCGCGAAGGCCTCCGGCACCTCGAAAACCACACGCAAGGAGCGCGCGTCGCGCTGCAGCGACAGCACCTGCGCCTGGCCATCCACATGACCCGACATCAGGTGGCCACCGAGCGGATCACCCGCCCGCAGCGCGGATTCGAGGTTCACGGCATCGCCAACCTGCAGCGACCCGAGCGTGGTCAGGTCGAGCGTCTCGCGCGAGACATCGGCACTGAAATGACCCTCCTCAGGGTCGATCACCGTGAGACAGGTGCCGTTGACGGCCACGCTCTCGCCCACCGCGAGACGACGCGCCTCGATCTTCGCGGCGAGATCGCGGGCGTCGATGACAAGCCGCAGGTCGCCGCCGCGCGGCTCGGCGACCGCGACGCGGCCAACGGACTGGATGATGCCGGTGAACATGGCTAGACGGGCCTCAGGGTCAGGCGCAGGTCATCGCCGACCTGCCGGATATCGGTGAACCGCAGGCGAGTCCGGTCATCGAGCTTTTCGATACCAGGCAACTGCACGAGCGGCATTGCATCGCCGCCGATCAGGGACGGCGCGACATAGACGACCAGTTCATCGAAAAGACCTTCGCGCACGAAGGCGCCGGCGAGCTTCGGCCCGGCTTCGACCCAGACCTCGTTCATTTCCAGACGTGCCAGCCGCGCCAGCACGTCCTTCAAGGCGATGCGCCCGTCCACCGGGGGAAGGATCTCGACCAGCGCGGACCGTGCCTCCAGCGCCGCACGGCGCGCCGGATCATCCTGCGTACCGAACACCAGCACCTGGCCCTCGCGCTCGATGATGCGCGAGGACGGCGGCGTGCGCAGTTGGCTGTCGAGCACGATGCGCCAAGGCTGGCGGTCGCTTTCGGGAATCCGCACGTTCATGGCCGGATCGTCGCCCAGCACCGTACCGATGCCGGTGACGATCGCGCTGCTGCGGGCGCGATAACGCTGCGCATCCTTGCGCGCCGTGTCAGCCGTGATCCAGCGGCTTTCGCCATTGGCCAGCGCCGTGCGGCCATCCAGGCTCATCGCGAGCTTCACGCGCACCCAGGGCAGCCCCTGTTCCATGCGCTTCATGAAGCCGCAATTGAGTTCACGCGAGGCCCCGGCCAGCAGACCGCCGGAGACGTCGATTCCCGCTCGGCGCAGTCGCTCTTCTCCTGCTCCGCTGACGCGCGGGTTCGGGTCGCGGGCGCCGTAAACCACGCGCGCGACACCGGCGGCAATCAGCGCCTCCGTGCAGGGCGGCGTGCGGCCATGGTGGTTGCAGGGTTCAAGGGTGACGTAAGCAGTGGCACCGCGAGCCTTCTCGCCGGCCGCAGCCAGCGCGCCTGGCTCGGCATGCAACTGTCCGGCTCGGGCATGAAAGCTTTCGCCCACGATCGCGCCATCGCGTGCGATGACACAGCCCACGCGCGGATTCGGGTCGGTCGTATAGAGACCGCTTTCAGCCAGCGCGAGCGCGCGAGCCATCATCGACCGATCTGAATCCGTCCAGCTGTCCAGGCTCACGTCCATCTCCAGCCCATCAGACCTTGCCGCCAGGCTTGCCAGGCAGGCCTGGCAACAACGGCAACTGCTCGCGGTTCGCCGTGCGCCGGTCACTCAGGCGCTCGATCTCGTCGCGGAAGGCATCCACGTCCTGGAAGCTGCGATAGACGGAGGCGAAGCGCACATAGCCGACCTCGTCGAGGTGGTGCAGCTCTTCCATCACGAGCTCGCCGATCGTGCGCGAATTGACCTCGCGCTCGCCGAGGCTGCGCAGCTTGTGGCAGATGCGGCTGACGGCTTCCTCGATGGCTTCGCGGCCTACGGGCCGCTTTTGCAGCGCGCGTTCCATGCCGCCGCGCAACTTGCCCTCATCGAAAGGCACACGGCGCTGGTCGCTCTTGACGACCAGCGGCATCACCAGTTCAGCGGATTCGAAGGTCGTGAAGCGTTCGCCGCAGGAGAGGCACTCACGCCTGCGCCGGATCTGCGCACCGCCGCCCGCCAGGCGCGAGTCGGTGACCTTCGTTTCTTCGTGACCGCAGAACGGGCAGTGCATCGTGAATGGCTCCTGCCCGTGTTGCCGTCAGGTCCCTCAGCTCCCGTAAACCGGGAACCGGGTGCAGAGCGCCTCGACCTTGGCGCGCGTGGCGGCAACGACATCGACAGCGCCCTGGCTGTCGAGCACGTCGGCGATCCAGTTGGCGACGTCGGTCACTTCGGCCACGTCGAAACCTCGCGTGGTCGAGGCCGGCGTACCGATGCGGATGCCGCTGGTGACCATCGGCGGACGCGGATCATTGGGCACCGCGTTCTTGTTGACGGTGATGTAAGCCGAGCCCAGTGCGGCATCGGCTTCCTTGCCCGTGATCGGCTTGTCAGACAAGTCGAGCAGGAAGAGGTGGTTGTCCGTGCCTCCCGAGACGATCTTGTAGCCGCGCTGGACCAGCGTGGCGGCCATCGCCTGGGCATTGGCCAGCACACGCTCCTGGTAACCGCGGAAGTCCGGCTGCAGCGCTTCGAGGAAGGCGACGGCCTTCGCGGCGATCACATGCATCAGCGGGCCGCCCTGCGTGCCCGGGAAGACCATGGACGAGAGCTTCTTCTGGATGGCCTCGTTCCCGCGGGCCAGGATCAGGCCGCCGCGCGGACCGCGCAGCGTCTTGTGCGTGGTGCTGGTGACCACGTCGGCGTAGGGAATCGGGCTCGGCGACAGGCCGGTGGCCACGAGGCCGGCGACGTGCGCCATGTCGGCCAGCAGCAGCGCGCCGACCTGATCGGCGATCCAGCGGAAGCGCTCGAAGTCGAGATGCCGCGAATAGGCCGAGAAACCGGCCACGATCATCTTCGGCTTGTGCTCGCGGGCGAGCTTTTCGACCTGGGCATAGTCGATGCGGCCCGTGTCCGGCTCGAGGCCGTACTGCACCGCATTGAAGACCTTGCCCGTGAAATTGACCTTGGCGCCATGCGTCAGGTGGCCACCGGCATCCAGGCTCATGCCGAGGATCGTGTCGCCCGGCTGCAGCAGCGCGAAATACACCGCGCCATTGGCCTGGGAACCCGAGTGCGGCTGGACGTTGGCGTAATCAGCGCCGAAGAGCTGCTTCGCGCGCTCGATGGCCAACTGTTCGGCGATATCGACGTTCTCGCAGCCGCCGTAGTAACGCTTGCCCGGGTAGCCTTCCGCGTACTTGTTGGTGAGCACCGAGCCCTGTGCTTCGAGCACGCGCGGGCTGGCGTAGTTTTCGGATGCGATCAGCTCGATGTGGACTTCCTGGCGATGGCGCTCGGCGCCGATCGCCTCGGCAAGCACCGGGTCGAAACCGGCGATCTGCATGGACTTCTGGAACATTGGGAATCCTCCCGGACGGCCGCGCATTATACTGACTCGATGGCCCAGTACATCTTCACCATGAACCGCGTCTCGAAGGTCGTGCCGCCCAAGCGCACCATCCTCCGCGACATCAGCCTCTCCTTCTTCCCCGGCGCCAAGATCGGCGTGCTGGGCCTGAACGGCTCCGGCAAATCGACGCTGCTCCGGATCATGGCCGGGCTGGACACGAACATCGACGGCGAGGCCCGGCCGCAGACCGGCATCCGCGTCGGCTATCTGCCGCAGGAACCGGAACTCAACGACGCCCACACCGTGCGCCAGTCGGTCATGGAGGGCGTCGGCGAAGCCTTCCGCCAGGTCGAGCGCTTCAACGAGATCAGCGAAAAGTTCGCCGAACCGATGTCGGACGACGAAATGAATGCGCTGCTCGAGGAACAGGCCAAGCTGCAGGATGCGATCGACGCCTCCGGCGGCTGGGAACTGGAGCGCAAGCTCGAGATCGCCGCGGACGCCCTGAGGCTGCCGCCCTGGGAGGCGATCATCGGCAAGCTGTCGGGTGGCGAGAAGCGCCGCGTGGCGCTCTGCCGCCTGCTGCTCTCCGCCCCGGACATGCTGCTGCTGGACGAGCCCACCAACCACCTCGACGCCGAGTCGGTGGCCTGGCTGGAACGCTATCTCGAGGAATACCCGAGCACTGTCGTGGCCGTCACCCACGACCGCTACTTCCTCGATAACGCAGCGGAGTGGATCCTGGAACTGGACCGCGGCCATGGCATCCCGTGGCACGGCAACTATTCATCCTGGCTGGAACAGAAGGACGCGCGCCTCAAGCAGGAAGAGCGCCAGCAGGAAGGCCTCAAGAAGATGCTCGAGAAGGAACTCGAGTGGGTCCGCCAGAACCCCAAGGCTCGCCAGGCCAAGAGCAAGGCGCGCATGCAGCGCTTCGAGGAACTCTCCTCGCAGGAATTCCAGAAGCGCAACGAAACGAACGAGATCTACATCCCGCCAGGCGAGCGCCTGGGCGACCTGGTCATCGAGGCCAAGGGCATCAGCAAGGGCTTCGGCGATCGCCTGCTGATCGACAACTTCAGCTTCAACCTGCCCAAGGGCGGCATTGTCGGCATCATCGGACCGAACGGCGCCGGCAAGACGACCCTGTTCCGCATGCTCACCGGACAGGAACAGCCGGATGCCGGCGAGATCCGCCTGGGGCCCTCGACGAAGCTGGCCTATGTCGACCAGTCCCGCCAGGCGCTCGACGACAAGAAGACCGTCTGGCAGGAAATCTCCGGCGGCCTCGACCTCATCAAGGTCGGCAATTACGAGACGTCGTCGCGCGCCTACGTGGGCCGCTTCAATTTCTCCGGCACGCAGCAACAGCAGAAGATCGGCGACCTGTCCGGCGGTGAACGCAATCGCGTGCACCTGGCCAAGGTCCTGAAGACCGGCGGCAACGTGCTGCTGCTCGACGAACCGACCAACGACCTCGACATCGAAACGCTGCGCGCCCTGGAAGAGGCCCTGCTCGCCTTCCCGGGCTGCGCGGTGGTCATCTCGCACGATCGCTGGTTCCTGGACCGCATTGCGACGCACATCATGGCCTTCGAGGGTGATTCGCAGGTCGTGTTCTTCGAGGGCAACTACCAGGAATACGCCGCGGATTACGCGCGGCGCCATGGCGAGGATGCCAACCAGCCCCATCGCATCAAGTACAAGAAGCTCACGCGCTGAACCGCGCAAAGGACCACCACGACATGGCTGCCTACATCGTCTTCATGCGCGACAAGATGGTCGATCCTTCGGAGTTCGAGCAGTACATGGCCGCCGTGCCGGCGACGCTCGAGGGTCATCCGGTGCGTCCGCTGGCCATCTACGGCAAGCTCGAGATGCTCGAAGGCCCGCCGATCGAGGGCGCCGTCATCGCCGAGTTCGACAGCTACGAGGCGGCGCTGGCGTGGTACCGCAGCCCGGCCTACCAGGCCGCCGTGCAACACCGCTGGAAGGCCGGCGAATACCGGGTTTTCATCCTGCAGGGACTCTGAGCCTTTTGAGCGGCTCGGCCTGGAGCCCGCTCCGCCACCGCAGCTTCGCGCTGCTGTGGGGAGCTGCACTCGTTTCGAACATCGGCAGCTGGATGCATGAACTTGCAGCCGGCTGGTTGATGACGACCCTGACCACGTCCCACGCGATGGTCGCGCTCGTGCAGACCGCCACGACGCTCCCCGTCTTCCTGCTCGCACTGCCGGCCGGGACGCTGGCAGATCGCGTCGACAAGCGGCGCCTGCAAATGGTCGTGCAGGCCATCATGCTGGTGCTGGCGGCGCTGCTCGGCGCGCTCGTGCTGGCGGGCGGCATCAACAGCGCCCTGTTGCTGACCTTCACGCTCGGCATGGGCGCCTGCACGGCCATCCTCTCGCCGTCCTGGCAATCGATCATGCCGAAGCTCGTGCCCCGCTCGGACCTGCAGGGCGCGATCGCCCTCCACGTGGTCGGCATGAACATCGCACGCTCCATCGGTCCGGCGCTGGGCGGAGCACTCATCGTCGCGTTTGGGCTGGCCTGGCCCTTTCTCGTCAACGCCACGAGCTTCGTCGCGGTGATCCTCGCGCTGTTCGCGTGGAAGCCCGCCCCGGAAGCCCTGCGTGCCGAAGACGGTGTCGGCTATGGCAAGGCCCTGCTGCAGGGCCTCGACCAGGCACGCAGCAACCAGGCGCTGCAGCGGACTTTGCTCCGCTCCGTCTTGTTCTACTTCTTCGCCAGCGCCTACTGGGCGCTGTTGCCTGTCATCGCCCGCGAACAGCTCGGTGGCGGCGCACAGCTGTTCGGCATCCTCGTCGGCTGCATCGGCATCGGCGCGGTCAGCGGCATCTTCTTCCTGCCGCGCCTGCGCGCACGCGGCGGCCTCGATGGTGTGGTGACCGTTGGTACCGTGGGCACGGCCCTGGCCATTGCCGGCTATGCCCTGCTGCGGATCCCGGCACTGGGCATGGTCGCGAGCTTCATCGCTGGCCTGTCGTGGCTCGCAAATTTTTCTTCCCTGAACGTGGCCGCACAGTTCGCGGTGAGCGACGCGATGCGCGGCCGCGGCATGGCGCTGTTCTCGGCCGTCTTTTATGGCTGTCTCGCCCTCGGCAGCCTGTGCTGGGGCGTGGTCGCCGATCAGGCGGGTCTGACGCCGGCGCTGCTGCTCGCCGCGGCGGGCGCGCTGGCAGGCCTCACGCTGGCCCGTCGACTGCCGCTGTCGGAAAAACCCTGACATGGATGCGTTGTACGCCAACTGGCACGCGAACCTGCTGGTCGTTGGCGCCACCGCGTTGACCGTGGCGCTTGTC
>CANGMU010000089.1 GCA_947454665.1 Pseudomonadota bacterium
GAAGACCCACGGAAAATCCGTGGGTCTTTGCTTTTCCGGCAGCGTCGTATCCGGTCGCGTCACCGCGATCGGATGTGCAATGCCCGCAGCCCGCGCGGCGCGCAACACGTTCAGGTTGTCATCGATGAAGGCCGTCCGCCGCGGATCGAAGTGCTCGACCGCCCGGAAGCCTTCCCAGAACCGTGGGTCTTCCTTCGGCGCGCCGAAGGGATGCGAGCTCCAGGCCGCATCCAGGTAATCCGTCACCGGCACCTGCGTCATCTTGATGCGCAGGGTTTCCGGATGCGAATTGGTCGCCAGCACCAGCCGTCGGCCCTGTGCCCTCTGGCGCAGCAGGAAATCCCGCGCGCCGGGCAGCCACGCGACATGCCCGGCGTGCTCGGTCTTCAGCGACGAAAGATCCATGCCCAGCATTTCGGACCAGTGGTCCAGGCAGTACCAGGGCAACGTGCCTTCCATTGCCTTGAGCCGCGGCATCATCTCGTCGAGCGCCTGCTGCGCGGATATGCCGTGCAGGGCGCCATAGGCTTCGGGCACGACGCTCAACCAGAAGCGGTTGTCGAAGGCGAGATCGAGCAACGTGCCGTCGAGGTCCAGCAGCAAGGTGTCGACGTCGTCCGGGATGTGAAGCAAGGCGTTCGTCATGGCCGAGTATGATAGCCCCGACATGCAACGCCTCATCGACCTCCACACGCACACGCACCATTCCGATGGCGTGCTATCGCCTTCCGAACTGGTGGCGCGTGCCGCGGCCCGGCAGGTCGCCGTACTCGCCCTGACGGACCACGACACGATGGCGGGCTGCGATGCCGCCGCGGCTGATTGCAGGGCCGCCGGCATCCGCTTCGTGCCCGGTGCAGAGCTGACGGCCGGGTGGCGCGGACAGGAGATCCATGTCGTCGGGCTCGCGCTGCAGGCCGGCGAGACCACGCTGCGCACCTATCTCGACGACGTGCTGTCGCGCCGCCGCCGACGCATCGCCGCGATCGGCGAAAAGCTGCGCACCGAACGCACATTGGACGGCTTCGATCCGTCGGCCGCCGTGCTCGCAGGCAGCGCCATGCCGACCCGGATGCACATTGCGCGCGAACTGGTCTGCGCCGGCCACGCAGCGACGACGCAAGCCGCCTTCGACCGCTATCTGGCCCGACGCACGCCGGGCTACGTGCCACAGGAATGGCCGACCGTGGAGTCCGCCGTCGCCGCGATCAACGCTGCAGGCGGCCTGGCGGTGCTGGCGCACCCGCACCGCTACAAGCTCTCGAACGGCGCGCTGCGCGAACTCTGCGACCATTTCAGCGCCGTCGGCGGCGCGGGCATGGAAGTGAGCATCGCCGGCCAGTCGCCCAACGACCTCTCGCGTCTCGCACGCCTTGCGCGGCTCACCGGTCTCGCGGGTTCGGTCGGCTCGGACTTCCACGAGCCGGGGATGCCGTGGCGCCCGGTGGGTCGCTCCGATAAGCTACCGGACGGCGTCGAACCGCTGCTGGATCGGCTTCCGCCGCCTTGAAGGACGCCCGCCGACATGTCGGATGACTCGCAGGACAACGTCGACCACGAACTGTTCCGCAACATCGAGCGGTTGCGCCAGCTGCGTATCGAGCACCGCGACCTCGACGAGGTGATCGAGCGTCTGTCGATGGACTTCCGCACCGACGAACTGCAACTGCGGCGGCTTAAGAAGCGCAAGCTGATGCTCAAGGACCAGATCCAGCGTCTCGAGAGCCAATCGATCCCCGACCTCAATGCCTGAACTCAGCGCACTCCTGCAGGACCTTTCCACGACGCACGGCCTCGCGCAGTTCGCGGCCATCGTGCTGGCCACCTTGGCCGGCATCGCGACCGGCCATCTCGCGCGCGTGGCCCTGCGCCGCAATGCGCGACGCGAAGGCGCCGGTGCCGCTGCGCTGGACGGCATCCTGATGTCCGTTGCCCCCGTCACCGCGCTGGCCGTGCTGTTCGCCGCCACGCTGCTGCTGCGCAAGCTCGATCCGGCTGCCGTGCCGTGGATGGTCCTGGCCCTGAATGCGGCGACCACGCTGCTCGCGGTGCGCCTGGGCGTCTTCGCACTCTCGCTGCCCTTCGGGCGCGACAGCTGGCTGCGGCGCCACGAACACACCATCACATTCGTGCTGTGGGTACTGGTCTGCGGCTGGGTGCAGGGCTGGATGGGCTTCCTCGAGGAAACGCTCGACGCCATCGACCTCATGCCAGGCAAGACGCGCTTCTCGCTGTGGGCGCTGCTCAAGAGCATCGTCGTCGTCACGCTGTTCCTGTTCGTTTCCAGTCTTGTCTCGCGCAGCGTCGAGCGACGCGTGATGAAGATCGACGCGCTGGCGCTGTCCACGCGCCTGGGCATCACGAAGTTCACGTACTTCTTCCTGATGACGCTGGGCGTGCTGATCGGCGTGAATGCCGCCGGCGTGGACCTCACCGCACTCACCGTGCTCACCGGCGCGGTCGGCATCGGTCTGGGCTTTGGCCTGCAGGCCATCGCCAGCAATTTCGTCAGCGGCTTCGTGCTGCTGATGGACAAGTCGATCAAGCCGGGCGACGTCATCAGCTTCACCGGCACCACCGGCACCAGCACGGAGAACTTCGGCTGGGTGCAGGAACTGCGCGGCCGCTATGTCGTGGTCCGCGACCGCGACGGCGTCGAGACCCTGGTGCCGAACCAGAACCTCATCACCACGCCCGTCATCAACTGGAGCTACTCGGACCGCAAGGTCCGCCTGAAGCTGCCGGTGCGAGTCAGCTATGCGGACGATCCGGAACTGGCGCTACAGGTGCTGGTGGAGGCCGCCACCTGCAGCCCGCGTGTGCTGCGCGATCCGGAACCGGTCTCGCGGCTGATGCATTTCAGCGATCATGGCATCGACCTCGAGCTGCGCTTCTGGATCGCTGATCCGCAGAACGGCGTGAACAACGTCCGCTCGGACGTGAATCGCGCGATCTGGAAACAGTTCAAGGCAGCCGGCATCACGATCCCCGTCGCGCAGCATGACCTGCGCATGGTGTCGACGCGGGGCGGCGGACCGTGAAGCCCTTCGTGCTGGCCGATGCGGACTACACGCTCAGCTTCGTGAAGTCCGCCGGTCCGGGCGGCCAGAACGTCAACAAGCTCGCCACGGCGGCGCAACTGCGCTTCGATCTGGCGCGTAACACCAGCTTGAGCGAGTCGGCGAAGGCGCGGCTGCGCGTGATCGCCGGCCGCCGGCTGACCGATGCTGGCGAGATCCTCATCATTGCCCGCGACCACCGCACGCAGGAAGGCAATCGCCGCGAGGCGCTGGACCGACTGCACGCGATGATCGCCGCGGCGCGCGTCGAGCCGAAAGTGCGCCGCGCCACCAAGCCCACGCGCGCGTCGAAGGAAAAGCGCCTGTCGGGCAAGGCGCGCGACACACGCGTGAAGCAGCTTCGGGGCCGGGTCCGGAACCACGACTGATGGACGTCGACCTGCTGGTCGTCGGCGGTGGCATCAACGGCGCAGGCATCGCGCGCGACGCGGCAGGTCGCGGACTCTCGGTCTGCCTCGTCGAGCAGGACGACCTCGCCTCCCACACCTCGTCCGCCAGCACCAAGCTGATCCACGGCGGCCTGCGTTATCTCGAGCAGTACGAACTGCGACTCGTGCGTGAAGCACTGTCCGAGCGCGAACGCCTGATGGCCATCGCGCCCCACCTGATACGACCGCAGCGCTTCGTGCTGCCTTACGTCGACGGCCTGCGGCCGCGTTGGCTGCTGCGCCTCGGGCTCTTCGTCTATGACCATGCGGGCGGCCGCGACAAGCTGGCCGCCTCGCACAGCGTGGACCTGGCCGGCACGCCCCTCGGTGCTCCGCTGCGCGAGACGATGCAGACCGGCTTCGAATATTCGGACTGCTGGGTGGACGACGCGCGTCTGGTGGTGATGAACGCGCGCGATGCGGCGGACCGCGGCGCAACGGTGCTGACACGCACGCGGCTCGTGTCTGCAAAGCCCGATGGCGCTGGCTGGCTGGCCCGCTGCGAAGACCGGCAGGGCAAGGAAATGGTGCTGCGCGCCCGGGCGATCGTGAACGCCGCCGGTGCCTGGGCCGGCTCGCTGCCCGGTTCGCTGCTGGGCAGGCCGCCACGGGGCCGGCTGCGTCTCGTGAAAGGCAGCCATCTGGTCTTCCCGAAGCTCTATGAAGGCGATCACGCCTACCTGCTGCAGAGCCCGGACCGGCGCGTGGTGTTCGCCATCCCTTACGAAGACCACTACACGCTCATCGGCACGACGGACATGCCCTTCGACGGGGACCCTTCGCAGGTGACGGTCAGCGATGAGGAGGTCGATTACCTCTGTGCCTGCGTGTCGCGGTTCTTCTGCGCGCCGCTGAAGGCCGCCGATGTGGCGTGGCACTATGCGGGCGTACGCGCCCTGTTCGACAGCGGCGAAGACCGCGCGCAGGTCGTCAGCCGCGATTACCACCTCGAGCTCACGACCAATCACGACGCGCCCCTGCTGTCCGTGTTCGGCGGCAAGATCACGACGTATCGGCGGCTGGCCGAGGCGGCGATGGAACAGCTGCTGCCGGCGCTGGGTCTGCACGATCTGCCGCCCTGGACCGATGGCACGGCGCTGCCTGGTGGCGACCTGCCGGATGCGGACCGCGAGCGTTTCATCGCGCACGCCGTCGCGCGCTGGAAAGGCCTGCCGCCGTCCTTGGTGACGCGACTGGCAGGACTGTATGGCACGCGCATGGCGCGCATCCTGGGTGCCGCCAGTTGCGCAGCGGATCTGGGCGAGGACCTGGGCGGCGGGCTCACGCGGGCGGAGGTGCAATACCTCGCGCGCGAGGAATGGGCGATGACCGCGGAAGACGTACTTTGGCGTCGAACGAAATGTGGCCTGCACGGCGCGGATGCCGCGCGGGTCGCCTCAGTGCTGGAACGGCTGCGCCACTGACGTGGCCAGACCCTCACTCACTCAATCGTGGGTGACCTGCAGGATGCTGTGTCGCAAGGCTTCCGAGAGCACGAGCTGGGCGTCCTCGGCAATGCGCATCAGGACTTCATCGAACAGGAGGCGCCCTTCCCCGTCGGTGCGCAGCACCCCTCGCCGCCGCAGCATGCCGACGAATCCCTCGTACAGCGACTTGTCGAAGAACTCGGGCGAGTAGAAGCCATACAAGGCGACCATCTGCCGGGCGACCTGTTCGCAACGCTTCTGCAGCGCGGATTGCGTGAGCACGCCGGGGCCCGCCTGTATCAGCAGCGCGATGGGCAAGTAATACCGTTCGATGGTCTGGATCGTGGGCCGCGCCAGCAGTGACAACTGCATGGCCGCAGCCGACGACGGTGGCGGCCGATGCCAAAGGCCCTGTTCCGTATCGGCGGTCAGCACGCCCTGATCGGCCAGCGAACGCAGCATGGACGCCACGACGTCCGGAAGTTCTGCCTCGTTCCAGTGCAGGAACAGCTCTGCGCCGATGTAGGGGTAGATGCGCCAAGCCAACCGCTGAATGTCCTCGGTGCGCAGCGTCGGATTGGAAATGAAGCAGCAGGCAATCAACGAGGGCATCGCGAACAGATGCAGCACGTTGTTGCGGTAATAGTTCATGAGGGGCGCATGCGCCGCCTCCAGCCGCACCAGCGGTTCGCCACCATCGGGCGCCGCCTCCCGCACGATGGAATTCAGGCCCTCGCCATATTCGATGATGCCGAGCGGATCCAGATCCGTGAATGTGACGCGCGAGGAATAGGGCATCGCGCGCAGCAAGCGCAGGTAGAGGTCGATCTGACGCAAGAGGTCCGACTGGCGCAGCACCTTGAGCTCGGTCGACAGCAATGTCATTGCCAGCAAGTTGATCGGCGTGACGGCCGCGGCCGCGTTGATGTTGCGCATCACGCGCTGGGCAACCTGCTCGACCGTCGCGCCGACCCAGGGCGCGCGGCCCGGATCCTCGCTGTCGGCGATGTGCGCGCGCCAGTCCGCCGCCTGCGCATCGAGCAGCTCATTGAGGTGGATCGGCTCGCCGAGATTCACATGCACGCGGCCGAAGCGCTCTTTCAGTCGCTTCAGCGAAGCGAGCAGGCCGAGGAAGGTCTCCTTCTCCTTCGGCTTGCCGGAAAGCTCGCCGACATAGCTTTCGGCCTCCATCACGCGTTCGTAGCCGAAATAGACCGGCACGAACACAACCGGACGCACCGGCTCACGCAGGAAACTGCGCACCGTCATCGACAGCATGCCGGTCTTCGGTTGCAGCAGCCGGCCCGTGCGGCTACGGCCGCCCTCGATGAAGTATTCGACGGGATGGCCGCGCGCCATGATGGCGGCGAGATAGCGCATGAACACGACGGTGTACAGGGCGCTGCCGCGGAAGCTTCGGCGGATGAAGAACGCCCCGGCCTTGCGCAGGTAACGGCCGACGACCGGGATGTTGAGGTTGATGCCAGCGGCGATATGCGGGATCGCGAAACCCTGCTTGTAGATCGCGTAGGACAGCAGCAGGTAGTCGATGTGGCTGCGATGGCAGGGGACGTAGATGATCTCGTTGCCGGCGGCGACATCGCGCAGCGTCTGCGCGTGCGCGAACTCCACGCCATCGTAGATGCGCGTCCAGAGCCGCGTGAACAACACATCGCAGAACTGCACGAAGGCGTGCGAATAGTTGGCGGCGATTTCCTCGAAGATGTCCCGCGCGGACTCCAGGCCCTGGCGCCGCGGGATCTTCTTGTCACGCGCCTCCTGTGCAACGACGGCTCGCACTGCCTTGCCGCGCAGCACCTGCGCCAGGATCGTGCGCCGGTGGGAGAGATCCGGGCCGATGTGCGCAGCACGACCGCGCGCGAAAAGGGCTTGCAACTGGCGCGCGATACGACGCGCAGACGGGTTGTTCGCGGCATCGTTGCCGAGCAGGGCCCGCAGCGAGACGCCCTCGCCGACGTGAACGAGCGTGCTGCGGCCGTTGAACAGCACCGTCAGCAGTCGGCGCAGACGGCTTGCGATCGCCCAGTCATCGGACAACGCGGCATCGATCCAGGAGCGTTCCTTCTGCGGCGCTCGGCCCCAATAGACGGCAACCGGCACCAGGGTGATGTCAGCCGCCGGGTCTTCGCGCAGGACGCGCAGCATGTCGAGCAGTTGTGGCGGTGGCCTGCGGTCGATGCGTGCCGTCCACGACCCAACACGTCGTGTGAGCGCGAGCACCGAACTGTTGTCCTTCAAGCCGGCATCCGGAAGCAGTTTCTTGCCTGGACGCGGCAAGCGTGCACGGGCACAGGCGCGCTGCAGGACGATGGCATCGGCGCGCCGCTGTCGTTCCAGCACATAGCAGACCGGTGAAGGCGCCGCGCCCAGCTGCGACGCAACGGCTTCCGGCCGCAGCGTGAAGCGCAACCAAGGCAACAGCAGGCGGGCTGCGAGGCTGTCCATGCCGGTCGCGGTCAGACGAGGGCCTGGGGCAGATCGAGCGCGATCAGGAAATGCTCGAAGAGGTAACGGATGAAGCGCAGCTGGTCGTGCAGCCCATGATCGCCATCCAGCAGGTGCAACTGCGCCCGGCTGGTCTTGGCGAAGCGGACGCTGTCCTCGCAGGGGACGACCTCGTCACGCCAGCCGTGCACGACGGTGACCGGACAATCGAGCCGACCGGTGCGCAACTGAGGCAGACCCGGGACATACAGCGCGGGCGCCATCAGGAAGAGCCCGCGCGCATGCAGCGGCGGAGCGGCCATCAGGGACACGAAACCACCGAGGCTGGAACCCACGAGCACGAGCTCACCGGGCAGGTCCTTGCAGAAGTCGGCGAGCCGGGTGACGCGGTCCGCCGGCGAATCGATGCCGCGGTAATCAACGGACTCGACCTCATAGCCCTCGGAACGTGCGGTCTCGGCGAGGGCGGTGATCTTGGTGCCCCAGGGTCCACTGTCCTTGCCGTGGGAAAAGACGACATAGCGCTTGCTCATGCGCGGGATCTTAGCGCGTATGGGTTCACCGGGACCGGCTGGGTCCGGCTGCCGGAGGCCTTCTGGACCAGCAGCCAACCTATCGGCGCCCCCCGCCCGGGTGCCGCATCGAGTCCGTACACCATGCGGAATTCGCCGCGGACCGCCGTCGCGAGATCGTTGAGGGACCCATCGCAGATCACGAAAGGTCGCGTCGGCAGACCCACTGACTCAAAGGCCCCTTCAGCGACGAGCCGCTCCAGGAACTGCAGCACCTGGTGGCAAGCGCGCTCGCCCACATCCGGCTCGTCCCGCTCGCGGGAAGCCCAGCGTGTCGCGCGTTCGATGGACTGCGCGACCCAGGCCAGGAGCCGGCGCGCACGCAAGGACAAGGGCGGCAACCCGGACGCAGCCTGAGTCCCCTGCAAGGCGCGCAAGGGCAGCGCACCCAGGGACGGCTGACGGGAATCCTGGAAGGCATTCACGCCGAGTGCGGCGAACTGCAGCGCCTCTGAGGCGCTGACCGACGTGGCAGGCCGACATCCCGGCCGCACCGGCAACTGAAACGCTGCGGCATTCCACCAGGCGGGCGCCGCCGCATCGGCAGCAGCCAGCAGACCCGCAAACACCCCGCA
>CANGMU010000090.1 GCA_947454665.1 Pseudomonadota bacterium
ATGACGCCCTGCATGCCCAGCTGGATGCCGAGCTGATCGCACTGATCACTTCGTCCGACCCGGACGAAGCCGGTGCCATCGCCCCCCTGCTCAAGAGCGCCGAGTCCCGGCTCATGACTCCGGGGTCCGGCATGTACGCGCGGGTGGTGAATCGCCGGGGACTGCAGGTTTGGCGTTCGCCGTCGAATGCCGGCGTGAACATCGACTATGGCCCACCCTTGCTGCCTGGCAAGACGGTTTATCGTGAAGTGCCCGGGCCCGGCACGACGAAGCTGGCGACCTTGAGCCGCGGCCTGCGCTGGGAAGACGATCGGAGCCGGCGTCTGGATCTTACGTTCACGGTGGCGATGAGCCTCGAGCAACATGACGCTCAGCTGTTCAAGTTCCGGCGCGAACTCTTCGGTGGCTTCACGATCGTCGGGCTGGGCATGCTCGTGGCGCTTGGCATCCTGTTGCGCTGGGCTCTGCGCCCCTTGCGAGATCTGGGTCGGCAGATCGGTGAAGTGGAGGCCGGCGAGCGCGAGCGCCTGGACAGCCTCTGGCCGCGCGAGCTGCGCGGTGTCGTGGTCAACCTCAACGCCCTGCTGGATGCTGAGCGAAACCGCATCGCGCGCTATCGCGACACGCTGGGCAACCTGGCCCACAGCCTGAAGACGCCGCTGGCTGTCATCCGTTCGAGCCTGTCCGCCAAGGATCCCGTGGTGATCGCGTCGGCCGTTGACGAGCAGGTGGGCCGCATGACGGCCATCGTCGAACACCAGCTCAAGCGCGCCGTGGGTGGGGGACCTTCGGTCGGCCGCGCCGTGCCCGTCGCGCCGATCGCGCAGGACCTGCGCGGCGCGCTGCTCAAGGCCCATTCGGGCAAAGACTTCAGTCTCGAAGTTGCGGTCGATGCCGCGGCGCAATTTGCCGGTGACCGGGACGACCTCTACGAGGCACTGGGCAACCTCATGCAGAACGCCGCCAAGTGGTGTCGCAGCAAGGTGCGCGTCTCCGGTGGCGTGCGCGAACTGGTTGATGGCACACGTCGGCTGGAGATCCTCGTCGATGACGACGGCCCGGGCATTCCGGCGGCGGAGCGCGAACGCGTGATGCAGCGTGGTGCGCGTGCCGACGAGGTCGTACCGGGCCATGGCCTGGGTCTGGCGATGGTGCGAGACATGGCGCAGCTTTACGGCGGTGATGTGGTGCTCGGCGATTCCGCTTTCGGTGGCGCTCGCCTGTCGCTGTTGCTGCCGGGTCGCTGAGGCCGAGCAACAGACGCTATGTACCGTTCAGTCCACCGACGCAGGGGGCCGGCCGGTATCATTCAAATATGACTTCCAACTCTACAAAAACCTGGCATCCGACCAGTTGGCAGGGCTTCAAAACCCTGCAGCAACCCCAGTACCCCGATCTTCAAGCGTTGGATTCGGCCGTGGCCGCTCTGGCCAAGCTGCCGCCCTTGGTCGTGTCCTGGGAGGTTGACGCCTTGCGCGAGCGGCTCGCCGCCGCCCAGCGCGGCGAGCAGTTTCTCTTGCAGGGCGGCGACTGCGCCGAGAGTTTCGCCGAGTGCGAATCCGATCGCATCGCCAAGCAGCTGAAGGTCATCCTGCAGCTGTCTCTGGTGCTGCTGCATGGTCTCAAGCGTCCAGTGGTCCGCGTGGCGCGCATGGCGGGCCAGTACGCGAAGCCGCGTTCCGCCGACACCGAAACGCGCGAAGGCGTCACCTTGCCTTGCTATCGCGGCGATACGGTCAATCGCCCTGAATTCACGGTGGAAGCGCGCACGCCGGACCCGAACCTCCTGCTGCGTGGCTATTCGCGCTCGGCCCTCACGCTGAATTTCGTTCGTGCGCTGATCGATGGCGGCTTCGCCGACCTGCATCACCCGGAATACTGGGACATGCGCTTCCTGCACGATTCTCCGCTGCGCGGCGCGTACATGGAGATCGTCGATTCGATCCGCGAGTCCCTCCAGTTCTTCGAGGCCATGAGCGGCCGTCCCGTGAACGAAGCGCGCCTCGTGGATTTCTACGTGAGCCACGAGGGCCTGCACCTGCACAACGAACAGGCGCAGACGCGGTACATCCCGCGTTCCCAGGCTTGGTACAACCTCTCCACGCACATGCCCTGGATCGGCTTGCGCACGGCGCAGCTAGACGGCGCGCACGTCGAATACTTCCGCGGCATCGCAAACCCGATCGGCGTGAAGGTCGGTGCGGCGATGGACGACGATTGGATCCAGCGCCTGGTCGAGACGCTCAATCCGGACGATCGGGCAGGGCGCCTGACCCTGATCCATCGCTTCGGCGCGAAGGACATCGAGAAGTCGCTGCCCCGGCTCATCAAGGCTGTGAAGGCGACCGGTCGTTCGGTGCTCTGGGTCTGCGACCCGATGCACGGCAACACCGAATCCACCGCCACCGGCGTCAAGACGCGTCGTCTGGAGAACATCCAGCAGGAACTGGCGCTGGCCTTCGAGGTGCATGACGCGCACGGTTCGCAGTTGGGTGGCGTTCATCTTGAACTGACTGGTGAGGACGTCACGGAATGCACGGGGGGCGCACGCGGACTGTCCGACACGGACCTCGCGCGCGCCTACCGGTCGCAGGTCGATCCGCGCCTGAACTACGAGCAGGCGCTTGAGCTCGGCATGATGATCGCCGACCGCAGCAAAAAGGCGCGCGCCCTCTGACTTTCGACGGCAGGGAATTCGCGGCGGCGCTGCCGCGACGGCCGGGCGTCTACCGCATGTATGGTGGGCCTTCAGCCGACGACAGCGACTTGCTGTACGTCGGCAAGGCCGCAAGCCTGCGAGATCGCGTTGGCAGCTATTTCCAGCAATCGAAGCAGGCTCCGAAGGTCGAGGCGCTGGTCCGGCTGATCCGTCACATCGAGGTGACGGTGACGCATTCCGAGACGGAAGCGCTGCTCCTCGAATACAACCTCATCAAGGAACACCGGCCGCGCTTCAACATCATCCTGCGCGACGACAAGTCCTTTCCGTATATCCAGCTGCTGTCACATGAGTTCCCGCGTCTTGCGATGTATCGCGGGCCGCGCAGTGCGAAGGGGCGCTATTTCGGTCCGTTCCCCAGTTCCGGCGCAGTGCGCGAGACGCTGCACCAGTTGCAGAAGCTGTTCCAGCTGCGCAATTGCCGCGACGGATTCTTCGCCAACCGTTCGCGGCCCTGCCTGCAGCACCAGATCGGCCGCTGTTCCGCGCCTTGCGTAGCCCTGATCAACCAGCCCGATTACGCGCGCGACATCGAAGCCGCGGTGATGGTTCTGGAAGGCCGCAACCGCGAGGTCAACGAGTTGCTGGAGCAGCGCATGCTCGCGGCCTCCGAGCGGCTGGATTTCGAGGCTGCGGTGACCTACCGCGACCAGTTGGCCAGCCTCAAGCAGGTACAGGCAGAGCAGGTGGTCACCGCCGGCGCAGAGCGCGACCTGGACGTGTTCGGCGTGACGGGCGAGGCGGGAGATTACGCGGTTTGCCTGCTGCTCGTGCGTGCTGGTCGCCAGCTCGGCACGACGACCTATTTCCCCCGCGCGGTCGGCACGCCCGAGGAAGTGCTGGCGTCCTTCCTCGTGCAGCATTACGCCCGCGAAGAAGCACCGCGCACGGTGCTCGTGAACCTCGCGCTGCCGGATGCCGACGCGTTGCAGGAAGCGCTGACCCAGGAGGCGGGTCACGATGTCCGCCTGCAGAAGGCCGAGCGGGGCCTGTTGCTGCGCTGGACGACGATGGCCGCCGAGAACGCCGTGCAGGCCTTGCGTATGCGGGCGGCTCGTAAGCAGGACGCCGGCGAATTGCTTGATGCGCTGGGCGAGGCGCTCGCGCTTGCCCAGGCGCCGCAGCGGCTTGAATGCTTCGACATCAGCCATACGGCAGGCGAGGGGACCGTGGCTTCCTGCGTCGTGTATGGCGGCGACGGCGCGCTGCGCAAGGAATACCGCCGCTTCAACATCGAGGATGTCACGGCCGGCGATGATTACGCGGCGCTCGCCCAGGCCGTGCGCCGCCGCTTCACGCGCATCAAGGCGGGCGAATCACCACTGCCGGACGTGCTGTTCATCGACGGCGGAGCAGGCCAGCTCGCGGCGGTCGGGCCGGTGCTGGATGAGCTGGGATTCCAGGATCTGTGCGTGATCGGCGTGTCCAAGGGCGCGGACCGGCGCGTCGGGCAGGAGCGCCTGCATCGTCGCGACAGCGACGTGCCCTTCCTGTTGCCGCCGGATTCGCAGGCCTTGCGCGTCATCCAGCGCGTGCGCGACGAAGCTCACCGCTTCGCGATCGCAGGCCATCGCAAGCGACGTGCACGCCGCTATCAGGAATCCGTGCTCGAAACGGTGCCGGGGCTGGGTCCGGCCAAGCGTCGCGCCTTGCTCAAGGCTTTCGGCGGGCTGCAGGGCGTGTTGCGCGCCGGTGCGGCTGATCTCGAACAGGTGAAGGGAATCGGGGCGGCGCTGGCCGGGGTCATTTATGATCACCTGCATCCCGGGGCCTGACACGTATGCGCTGGAACCTGCCGAACATTCTGACCTGGCTGCGCATCGTTGCGATCCCGCTGATCGTGGTGCTTTTCCATTTGCCCTATACCTGGGCTGAACCTGCGGCCGGGCTGCTCTTCGCGGCGGCAGCGATCACCGATTCCCTGGACGGGTACCTCGCGCGGCGCATGGGCCTGACATCCAAGCTCGGCGCCTTCCTCGATCCCGTGGCCGACAAGCTCATCGTGGCGACGGCGCTCGTGTTGCTGGTGAGCCGGCATCCGCAGTGGTATGTCTCTATCGTCGGCGTCGTCATCATCGGACGTGAGATCGCCATTTCTGCGTTGCGGGAATGGATGGCCGAGCTCGGCCACCGCACGAAAGTGGCCGTTTCCTCGTTCGGCAAGTACAAGACCATCGCGCAGATGACCGGTCTTTCAATGATGCTGTACAGGGATCCGTTCCTGGGGATTTCCATGTATGATCTCGGGGTCGCGCTCAGTGTTCTGGCCGCGGCACTCACGCTGTACTCGATGGTGCTTTACCTCAAGGCAGCTTGGCCGACATTGAAGGCAGCGGATTGAACATCACTGCTTGACATGTACGAGGGGGCCTCTAAAATGCCGGCCCTCTCCAGAGCGGGAATAGCTCAGTTGGTAGAGCGCAACCTTGCCAAGGTTGAGGTCGCGAGTTCGAGCCTCGTTTCCCGCTCCATTTTCTCGATCCGGTTTTCAACACCGGGCCCCCGGCCACCAACACCGGGGTGATCGCAGGCTAGGTGGCAGAGTGGTCATGCAGCGGCCTGCAAAGCCGTGTACGCCGGTTCGATTCCGACCCTAGCCTCCACATTCTCCCTCGATTCCTTCTTTCGCTGCGTCGTCGAGCGACGTGCCCTGCCGTTTCGGCTAAGGTATCGCTCGCGTGCTGACGCGTCCGCGGACGTGGCGAAACTGGTAAACGCAGCAGACTTCAATTGGAGTGCCCGGGGGGAAATCCCCGGAGCAGAACCGCTCAAAGTCGGGGAACGCCAGGGGCCTTGAAACCCTCGGCCAATCCCGAGCCAAGCCCGCCCAAAGTGGGAAGGTGTAGAGACTGGACGGGCGGCACCTACAGCCTGAATCAGGGCCACGGTGAAGGGACAGTCCAGACCACGAACGCGACAGGGCGGCCGAAAGGTGACTCCCGTCGCGGCGGCGCAAGCCGAAGTGGTAAGAAAATCTGCTTTCCGAAAGGAAGTGCGGGTTCGATTCCCGCCGTCCGCACCAGCACGCGGAATTTTGCGAGGTAACGGCCGTTGCTGGAAATACGGGATTTGCAGGTCTGGCGAGGCGAGCGGCATGTGCTGCGTGGCCTCTCGCTGCGCCTCGCGGAAGGACAGGCGCTGCAACTGCTGTGGCCGAATGGCGCCGGCAAGACCTCCCTGCTGCGCGCCGTGGCGGGTCTGATTCCAGTCGAGGACGGGCAGCTGCTCTGGCGCGGCAATCGGATCGAGGATGATCGCGCTGCCTTCTGCGCCGACCTGGCCTTCCTGGGCCACGACCTGGCTCTGAAGGGTGACCTCACGGCCGCAGAGAATCTGCACTTTTCCGTTTCACTGCGCCGTCGTCTGGCCGGGGGCGAGATCAAGGCCGCGCTTGACGAGGTAGGCCTGGGCACGCGCGCGGACGCACTCGTGCGCCAGATGTCCGCCGGGCAGCAGCGGCGCGTGGCTTTGGCGCGTCTGGGTCTCTGGGGTGCGCGGCTCTGGCTGCTGGATGAACCGGCCGCGAACCTTGATGCGGCCGGACAGGCGGTCGTGGTAGCTGCGCTGGCGCGACATCTTGCGGCCGGCGGCTGCGCGCTGATTTCCACGCACCAGCCCCTCGACCTGTCCGCATCGGTCAACCGCCTGTGGCGCGACCCGAAGGAGGCCGCATGAGCGTGACTGCATCGTCCTGGCATGCCGCGGCCCAAATCCTGCGCCGCGATCTGACGCTGGCCTTCCGACGCCCGGGTGAGTGGCTGCAGCCGGTCGCGTTCTTCTTCATCGTGACGCTGCTGTTTCCCTTGGCGCTGGATCCGGAGCTTTCGCACCTGAGACGGCTCGCGCCCGCGGCATTGTGGGTCGCCGCGATGTTGTCCTCGGTGCTCGCCATCGATTTCCTGTTCCGCGAGGACGGCCGCGACGGAACCCTGGAGCAGTTCGCGTTGTCTGGACAGTCATTCGCCTGGTTGTTGCTGGCGAAGACGGCGGCCCACTGGGTACTGACCGGCGTGCCGCTGGCCCTGGCCGCGCCGTTTGCAGCGATCGCGCTGGGCGCGCCTGCCGATGCGATCCCCGGCGTTCTGGCTTCGCTGCTGCTGGGCAGTGTCAGCCTGAGCCTGATCGGTGCGATCGGTGCCGGCCTCACGCTCGGCCTTCGGCGCGGCGGGGCCTTGTTGTCCCTGCTGGTTTTGCCGCTGGCAGTGCCGACCCTGATCTTCGGTGCACGCGCGACGGAATTGTCGATTCATGGCGAATCGATGGCAGGTCCAATGTACCTGCTCGCCGCGCTGTCGGTGTTTGGCGTCACGGTTGCGCCGCTGGCTGCGGCTGCGGCGGTACGTATCAGTCTGGAGTAAAGTACCAGCATGAATTGGGCATGGTTTCACCGCTTCGGCTCACCGCCGTATTTCTATTCCGTCGCTGGCAAGATCATCCCGTGGCTGGCGTGGCCGGCTGGCCTTTTGATCGTCGCCGGTCTCTGGGGCGGCATCGTGATGGCTCCGCCGGATTACCAGCAGAGCGACGCCGCACGCATCATGTACGTGCACGTGCCGGCTGCCTATGTCGCGCTGATGTCCTATACGGTGATGGCCATCGCGGCGACTGTCGGGCTGATCTGGCGCATGAAGGTCGCGCACGCGGCAGCTGCCGCCTGCGCGCCCATCGGCGCGAGTTTCGCAGCCGTCTGCCTGCTCACGGGCATGCTCTGGGGCCAGCCGATGTGGGGCACCTACTGGGCCTGGGATCCGCGCCTGGTTTCCGTGCTCGTGCTGTTCTTCTTCTTCCTGGGTTACATCGGGCTGCGCGGCGCGATCGATGACGTCTCGCGCGCGGATCGCACCAGCGCAGTGCTGGCGATCGTCGGCTTCGTGAACGTGCCGATCATCCATTTCTCCGTGATCTGGTGGAACTCGATCCACCAGGGTCCGAGCCTCATCCGCAAGGGCGGGCCGGCCATGCCGGCCTCGATGTGGGTGCCGCTGGTGTTGGTGATCTTCGGCTTCACGTTCTATTTCTACGCGGTGATGCTGATGCGCACGCGCGCCGAGGTCCTGCGTCGGGACCGCGGTGGCAGTTGGGTGCGCGACATCGTGGCACCGCAGGAGCCCCTGCCTTGATCGAATTCCTGTCGATGAGTGGCTATGCCGCCTATGTCTGGCCGTCGGTCGGTCTTGGCATCGCGCTGCTGCTGCTGAATATCCATTGGGCCCGGCGGTTGCATGGGCAGGCCAAGTCCGAAGCGCGGCGCCGTCTGGCTGCCGGGAGAGAGGCATGACCCCGACCCGTCGTCGTCGCCTCTATTGGGTGCTGGGCATCCTTGCGGGCGTGGCCGTCGCCAGTACGCTCGCCCTGCAGGCTTTTCGCAACAACGTGACGTTCTTCTTCGATCCCACGCAGGTCGTCGGGCATGAAGTGAAGCCGGGACAGCGTTTCCAGCTTGGCGGCATGGTGGAGAAGGGCAGCGTCGTGCGTACTCCGGGCAGCCTCGAGGTGCGCTTCCTGGTCACTGACTTCAAGAGCACGGTGAAGGTGCGCTATGCCGGTGTGCTGCCGGACCTGTTCCGCGAAGGCACGGGCGTCGTGGCACACGGCAAGCTCACCGATGAGGGCGATTTCGTCGCGGACGAAGTCATCGCCAAGCACGACGAGAAATACATGCCCCCGGCCGTCAGTCGTTCGTTGAAG
>CANGMU010000091.1 GCA_947454665.1 Pseudomonadota bacterium
GGATGTCGACCTTGCGGATCACCAGGACCACCGTGGCCAATGCGGCCAGACCCAGTGGCAGCAGGGGCACGAAGAACATCTGTTGTACGGGCACGCCGAGGCTCAGCACGTAGGTGCCTACCAGCGGACCGGCAACGGAGCCGATGCGGCCAATGCCCAGTGCCGCACCAACGCCAGTGGTGCGGCAATTCGGCGGGTAGATGAGCCCCGTCGAGGCATTGAGCGCGCCTTGGCAACCGATCACACCGAAACCGGCGCCGCAGACGGCGAGCGTCAGCAGCCAGGGCGTCTCGAAGCCCTGCGTGGCGATGGTCAGCAGCGACAGCATGCCCACGGACAGCAGCAGCAGCACCCAACGGATGCCCAGCCGGCCCAGCATGAGCGCGGTGGCGATCGCGGCGATGGCGCCGGCCCAGTGGAAAAAGCTGTTGGTCAGCGAGAACTGCGTGGGCGTGAGGTTGGCGAGGCTCAGGACAGTGCTGATCCAGCTGTTGAGGAAATGCATGGACAACAGCACGCCGGCGAACATGATCCACAGCAGCGGCGTGGTGACGCGCAGGGCCGGCGTGAACAGTTCGAGGAAACCGGCGCGCGCCGCGCCGTCGCTGCCGCGCAGGGCGAACTGGGTCTGCGGACCGACCACACCGGCCGCATCCATGGCGGCAACTCGACGCGCCACCTGATCGTGATCACGGCCGCGGTGGGTCAGGAACAGCAAGGACTCGGGCAGCAGCACGGCGAGCAACAGCGCGATCAGCGCGGGCACCACGGCGCCGACCAGGAACAAGGACTGCCAGCCATGCACCGGCACCAGCTGCGCGGCGACCACGCCCGGCATTCCGCTGCCCAGGGAAATGCCCAGGATGACTAGGCTGGTGAGCATGGGACGCCTTGCGCGCGGCGTCATTTCCGGAGTCAGCGCGATGACGTTGGGCAGCACGCCGCCGAGGCCGACGCCGGTCATGAAGCGGATCATGGACAGCTCGGTGACATTGCTGGCCGCCAGCGCCAGCAGCGTGGTCAGGCTGTAGAGCAAGGTGCCACCGACGATCAACTTCTTGCGGCCGATGCGGTCGCCGAAGCCCCCGAGGAACACGGCGCCGATCATCATGCCGAACAGATTGGCGGACTGTACCGGGCCGACGAGGTCCTTGGGTGCGACACCCCAGGCCTTGGCCAGCCACGGTGCCACCACGCTGACGATCTGCATGTCGAAGCCGTCGCAGACCAGCGCCAGCATGAGCAGGAAGACGAGCACGTAGCCACGTGGCCCGAGTGATTGGCGGTCGATGATGTCGTCGACGAACACCTTGTCCTTGATACCCATGCCCTTGCCCCCCCGTATGTCAGCCATTTACATCTTGTAGTCGGTCTGCGTCTTCTTGTACTCGATGAACCAGTCCAGCGAGGACGGGTTCGCCATGGCATCGCGGTTCGCGGCCTTGGCCGCCGGCATGCCGGCGAGGATGCGGCGCACGGGCACTTCCATGCGCTTGCCACTGATCGTGTAAGGGATCGACGGCACCTGGTAGATCTTGTCCGGCACGTGCCGCGGCGAACAGTCGCTGCGCAGCCGCGCGTTGATCGCCTTCACGATGTCGTCATCAAGCGTGAGCCCTTCGCGCAGCTTCACGAACATCGGCATGAAGAACTTGCCGCCCGGCAGGTCGAGGTTGACGATGAGTCCGTCCTCGACGCCCGGCACCAGCACGATCGTGCGATAGATCTCGGACGTGCCGATGCGGATGCCGAAGCGGTTCAGCGTCGCATCCGAACGGCCCAGCACCATCACGCCACCGCGGGCGTTGAGCTTGTAGAAGTCGCCCTGGCGCCACTGGCCCGGGAAGTCGGAGAAGTAGGTCTCCGTGTAGCGTTCGTCGTTCGTGTCGTTCCAGAAGCCGATCGGCATCGAAGGCATCGGCTCCGTGACAACCATCTCGCCGACTTCATCGACCACATAGTCGCCGTTCTCGCCGATCACATGCACGGCCACGCCCAGCGCGCGCGCCTGGATCTCGCCCGCGTACTGGGGCAGCGTGACCACGCCCGCGACGAATCCGGAACAGATGTCCGTGCCACCGCAGCCCGGCGCGATCCACGCGTCCTTCTTCACGTTGTCGTGGAACCAGGCCTGGCATTCAGGCGTGACCGGCGAACCAGCCACCGTCACGGATTCGAGGCTCGACAGGTCGAACTTCTCGCGCGGCACCACGCCATTCTTCTCGAGGATCGACTGGTAGGTCGGGCTCGCGCCGAACAAGTTGGCCTTGGAGTCCTGCACCATCTTCCAGAGCAGGTCGCCATCCGGCCAGGCCGGGTTGCCGTCATAGAGCACGGGGATGACATCAGAGAGCAGGGCGCTCACGACGAAGTTCCACATCATCCAGCCGGTCGTCGTGAAGAAGAACAGACGCTCGCCGGCGTGCATGTCGAAGTTGAAGGCGTAATGCTTCAGCTGCTCGATGATGATGCCGCCGTGGCTGTGCATGATCGGCTTCGGCAGGCCCGTGGTGCCCGACGAGAAGAGGATCCACAGCGGGTGCATGAAGGAGACTTCCTCGTACTGGAAGTCTTCGCGCGCCACGGGCGCATGGTCGAGCAACTCGCTCCACAGCACCGTGTCGGGCGTCAGGCGGCGCGGGTTCGCCCGATCCAGGTATGGCACCTGGATCACGGTCTTCACGCTGGTCAGGCGGGCGAGGATCTTCTCGACCTCGCCACGGCGATCGAAGGGCTTGCCACCGTACTGGTAGCCATCCACATGGATGAAGACGGTGGGATCCAGCTGCGAGAAGCGGTCGAGCACGCCGGGCGTGCCGAAATCCGGCCCACAGGAAGACCAGATCGCACCGATGGCCGTCGTCGCGAGCATCGCGACCAGCGCCTCGGGGATGTTCACGATATAGGCGCAGACGCGGTCGCCCTTCTTCACGCCGAGCTTGCGCAGCTGCGTGGCGACGATGCGGACCTGGTTGCCCAGGTCGTCCCAGGTGATGGCTTCGAGCGACTGGCGCTCATTCAGGTGCAGGAGCGCGGTCTTGCCCGGCATTTCATGCCGCAGCATGTGGCGTGCGTAGTTCAGTTCCGCACCCGGGAACCATTGCGCGCCCGGCATCGTGCGCTGACCCAGCACGGCCGTGGCCGGCTTCGTGGCCTCGATACCGAAGAAATTCCAGCAGGCCTGCCAGAAAGCGTCGAGATCGGTCGTGGACCAGCGCCACAGCGCCTCGTAATCCTCGAAGACCAGACCGTGCTTGGCCTGCAGCCAATTCTGGAACTCGGTCAGGCGCGCCTTGCGGATGCGCTCCGGAGACGGAGACCAGAGCAGTTCACCTTGCTGGACCATCGAAAACCCCATGCCGATCGAGCCCGGTATTGAAGCACATTTCGCAGCGTTGACTTTGCCGCCCCCCGCCCGACAATCCGATGATGACTCCCGACACGCTCGTCCTCGTTCCCGGCCTGCTCTGCGACGAAACGGTCTGGCAGCCGCAGCTTGCCGCCCTCGGCCACCGGTTCGCGCTGCAGGTCGCCCGCCACGGCACGGCAGAGAGCCTCGGCCGCATGGCTGAGCAGGTTCTCGATAACGCCCCGCCCCGCTTCGCGCTGGCGGGCCATTCGATGGGTGGTCGGGTGGCGCTGGAAGTGGTGGCCCGCGCCCCGGATCGCGTGACGCACCTGGCACTGATGGATACCGGCCATGAAGGCCTGGCCGCGGGTGAAGCCGGCGAGCGCGAGCGCGCCAATCGCATGCGTCTGGTAGGCATTGCCCGCGAACAGGGCATGCGCGCGATGGGCGCGGACTGGGTGCGCGGCATGGTGCATCCGCGGCGGCTCGACGACACCGCGCTGATCGGCGCGATCCTCGACATGATTGAACGCTCCACGCCCGACGTCTTCGAAGGCCAGCAGCGTGCACTGCTGGCGCGGCCGGATCGCAAGGCGCTGTTGACGCAGCTGCGCGTGCCGACGCTCGTGCTCTGCGGGCATGAGGATGCCTGGAGCACGCTCGACCGCCACCGCGTGATGTCCCGGCTGATCCCCGGCAGCGTGCTGGTCGACATCCCGGACTGCGGCCACATGAGCACGATGGAGCAGCCGGAGGCCGTCAGCGCCGCCCTGCTCGCCTGGCTGACCGACGCACCGCAAGTGCATCGCATCGATCCCTGACGCATCCGCCCGAGGCTTCCATGCAGTTGCTGCGCTCCCTGCTCTTCACGACGCTGTTCCTCCTGTTCACGCTGGTCTACGCAGTGGTGTTCGTCATCGTGGCCTGGGCCCTGCCGTGGCGTGCGCGCTTCGCGCTCGCGCAGTTCTGGGGGCACACGTTGCTCGCGCTGCTGAAGCTCATCTGCGGGCTGGGCTATCGCGTGGAAGGCCTCGAGAACCTGCCGCGCGACGGCAAAGCCTGCGTCGTGCTGATGAAGCATTCCTCGAGCTGGGAGACCTTCGCGCAGACCGTGCTGGTGCCGCCGCAGGCTTGGGTGCTGAAACGCGAGCTGACCTGGATCCCGTTCGTGGGCTGGGGCATCAAGCTGCTGCATGGGATCGCCATCGACCGCGGCGCCGGCGGCCGCGCCGTGCGGCAGTTGATCGACCAGGGCAGCGCGCGCCTGGCCGAGGGGACCTGGGTCCTCGTGTTTCCCGAGGGCACGCGCATGCCGCCGGGTGAGACGCGGCGCTATGGCGTGGGCGGCGCGGCGCTGGCGAGCGAGGCCGGCGTGCGGGTCGTGCCGGTTGCGCATGACTCAGGCTGGTTCTGGCCGCGACGTGGCTGGCTGAAGAAACCGGGCACGATCCGGGTCGTGATCGGACCGCCGATCGAGGCAGCGGGCCGTGACCCGCGCGAGATCAACGCCGAGGCGCAGGCCTTCATCGAGGCCCATTCGGGGCCGAACGTCTGAATTCAGCGGGCCGTGGCCCGCTTTTCCGCGACGGCCATCCCCTGGTCCAGCAGCTTCGAGGCCATGGGCCAGCGGTTGGGTGAGTGCAGCAGCACGAGCCAGACCTTGTGCGCGCCGCGCTCGGCAAGCGCGATGAGGCATTTGCCCGCCTTGTTCGTGAAGCCGGTCTTCAGGCCCGAAACATCCGGCTCCTTGCCGAGGATCGCGTTCGTGTTCCGGAAGACGATGCGGCGGCCACCCAGCGTACGGAACTCGGCGTGCTGCACGCTCGCACGCTCTGCGATCTCCGGACGCGCGGCAGCGGCACGGGCCAGCACCAGCAGGTCACGCGGCGTGCTGACATGGCCCGGCGCGTCATAGCCGCAGGGGTTGCGGAATGAGGATTGCGACATGCCGAGCTTCTGCGCCTTGTCGTTCATCATGCGCACGAAGTTTTCAGTCGTGCCCCCGACATGCTCGGCCATCGCGATGCAGGCGTCGTTCCCGGAGCGCACGATCATGGCCGTCAGCAGGTCCCCGGCACGCGCCCGGTCTCCCGTGCGCAGGCCGATCCGCGAGGGCTCGGTGTTGGCCGCACGATCACTGACGACCACTTCCGCATCGGCGTTCCAGTGGTGGTCGAGCGCGACGAGCGCTGACAGCAGCTTGGTGAGGGAAGCCGGCGGCCGCGGCGTGTCCATGGCCTTGCCCCAGACGATCTGGTCGTCGACGGCGACGGCATAGGCAGCGGCAGCCTTGGGGTAGCGATCCATGGGATCCGGCGCGGCCTGCACGACCTTCGCCGCCTTCGACTTCTTGCGCGCCGCGTCCGCGACCGGCGGCGCACAGAGCACCGGCAACAGGCAGAGCAACACCCACCAGCGGTTCCGCATCAGCAACGACTCCTGGCGCCCGGGGCTCCGACAGCGCAAAGATGATACGACAGCACGCGGAATTTCAGAGCAGAGACTCGATGGCCGATTGCAGCGTCGACGGCGCATCCTTCGGCGCATAGCGCTTCACGACATGGCCATCGCGATCGACGAGGAATTTCGTGAAGTTCCACTTGATCGCTTCAGTGCCCAGGATGCCGGGCTGCTCGCCCTTCAGGTGCTGGAACAGCGGGTGCGCCGCGTCACCGTTCACCTCGACCTTCGCGAACAGCGGGAAATCCACCGCATAGGTCGTGCTGCAGAAGGACTGGATTTCCGCCGCATCGCCCGGCTCCTGCGCGCCGAACTGGTTGCAGGGGAAGGCCAGCACCTCGAAGCCGCGGTCGCGGTACTGGCGATACAGCGCCTCCAGCCCTGCATATTGCGGCGTGAAGCCACAGCGGCTGGCGACGTTGACGATGAGCAGCACCTTGCCACGGTAGTCGGCGAGCGACCGCTCGGTGCCCGCGATGTCGCGCGCCGTGTAATCGAAGACATTCATGCGTTCAGATCCCTGTCGCGGGTTTCAGGCAGGAGGAAGAGTCCGATCAGTGCCGTGGCCAGCGCCACGCCGACCGGATACCACAGGCCGCTGTAGATATTGCCGACCTGCGCGACGATCGCAAACGACAAGGTCGGCAGCAGGCCGCCGAACCAGCCATTGCCGATGTGATACGGCAGGGACATCGAGGTATAGCGGATGCGCGTCGGGAAGAGCTCGACGAGCAACGCGGCGATGGGGCCATAAACCATCGTCACGTAGAGCACCAGCAGCGTCAGGATCGCGATGACCGTGACATAGCGGATCTCGGCCGGGTTCGCTGTCTTCGGATAGCCCGCATCGGCCAGCGCGGTGGCAAGTCCCGCCTTGTCATCGTGCGCGAGCTCTGTGTTGCCGACGCGGATCCGGGCGGGGCCTTCGGCCTTGATGTTCTCGTAATTCACCGAAGCGGCGGCCAGCGACTGCTTGGCGATGTCGCAGCTGCTGGTGAATTTCACGGCGCCCGTCGGGTTGAACTGGAAGGAACATTCCCGCGGATCCGCGACCAGCTGCACCGGCGCACTGGCCTGGGCCTGCGCCAGCGCGGGGTTCGCCGCCGAAGTGAGCGCCTTGAACAGGGGGAAATAGGTCAGCGCGGCGAGCACGCAGCCCGCGATGATGATCGGCTTGCGGCCGATGCGGTCCGAGAGCCGACCGAAGACCAGGAAGAAGGGCGTGCCCAGCAGCAGCGACGCGGCAACCAGCAGGTTGGCGGTGGCGCCATCCACTTTCAGCGTCTGCGTCAGGAAGAACTGCGTGTAGAACTGCCCCGCATACCAGACCACGGCCTGGCCCGCCGTCGCACCGAACAGCGCAATGAGCACCAGCCTGAGGTTCGGCCAACGCGCAAAGGATTCGCGCAGGGGTGACTTGGACGTCTTGCCCTCGGCTTTCATGCGCCGGAAGGTCGGCGATTCCTGCATCGACATGCGGATCCACACCGATAGCACCAGCAGCAGGATCGAGACAAGGAAAGGGATCCGCCAGCCATCGGCCGCGAAGGCCTTTTCGCCGATCAGCGTGCGCGTGCCCAGGATCACCAGCAAGGACAGGAAGAGGCCCATCGTCGCCGTGGTCTGGATCCAGGCGGTCTGCGCACCGCGGTGACCAGGGGGAGAGTGTTCGGCCACGAAAGTTGCCGCGCCGCCGTATTCACCGCCCAGCGCGAGGCCCTGCAGCATGCGCAGCGCCACCAGCAGCACCGGCGCCGCGACGCCCAGCGTGGCGTAGCCCGGCAGCAGGCCCACCAGGAAGGTGGAAGCGCCCATGATCAGCAGCGTGATGAGGAAAGTGTGCTTGCGGCCAGCTGTGTCGCCGAGCCGCCCGAACACCAGTGCACCGAAGGGCCGCACGATGAATCCGGCGGCAAAGGTCAGCAGCGCGAAGATGAAGCCCGTCGTGTCGTCGAGCGCCGTGAAGAACTGCTTGGCGATGATCGGCGCGAGCGATCCGTACAAATAAAAGTCGTACCACTCGAAAACGGTGCCGAGCGAGGAGGCAAGGATCACCTTGCGTTCTGCGGGCGTCATGCGTGCCATCGGTTTCCCCCTGTTCGCCCGCAGCATATAGTCACGGCACGTCCGGCGATAACAGCGAAAAGAGGCCCGAGATGAAACTTCGTACCGCCCTGCCTGCCCTTGCCCTTTCTTTGGCCTTCATGGCGTCCGCCGGAGCGGCCGGCCCCAAGGCCAACTGGGTCACCAGCTGGGCGGCTTCGCCGCTGCCTTCCGGCGCCATCGGCCCCCTGCCCCCGGCGCCGTCGTTCTCGAACCAGACGATCCGCCAGGTCGTGCGCATCAGCGCCGGCGGTGGGCAGCTGCGGCTGCGCCTGACCAACGAATACGGCACGAAGCCGCTGAAGGTCGGCGCGGTGACCGTCGCCGTGCTGAATGCCGACGGCAGCACGGGCGCAGCGGTGCCGGTGAATTTCGCGGGTGGCCGCAGCACGCTGATCCCGGCCGGCGCGCCGCTGCTCAGCGATGCGGTGGCCCTGAAGGTCGCGCCGCTCGCGCAGCTCGCCATCAGCCTCTACCTGCCCGAGGACAC